>VFKI01000176.1 GCA_009885665.1 Gammaproteobacteria bacterium | reverse complement strand
GCATAAATAACTTTTACACCTTGCATCCCATCATGGCATCATCTATAAACGTTCCTCAGTCGAAAAACCTCGAAATACTTCAGTATTCCTGCGATTTTCCTTCTTCCGGTACGCTTATATCTGACACCACGCTGGGCGCAATCTGTCAAAGTTATTTATGCGCAGAGCCTTACTTTTGCACTATCCTTACACGCGGCGCAATGCGCGTCAACAATTCATACGCAGTCGTACCACAATAGGATGCAACCGTTTCTACCGATAAACCTGCGCCCCATAACAATACCGGATCCCCTATTTTTGCTGCCGGTTGCGTCGTTAAATCCACCGTTAACATATCCATCGACACACGCCCCACCAATTGACAAGGCTTCCCATTCACCCACACCGGCGTGCCACTCACCGCATGGCGAGGATAGCCATCACCATACCCCACCGCAACCACGCCAACACGCATATCCGTCGCGCACGTATATGTGCCGCCATAGCCGATACGCGCACCTTGCGTAACAGGATACACCGCAATCAGCGCTGATGCGAAAGACATCACGGGCTGCAAATCATAACTTTCACTGGTTTTATCAACAAACGGTGATACGCCATACAACATCAGCCCCGGCCGCACCCAATCCATATGTGTAGCAGGCCAGCCGAGAATTGCCCCTGAGTTAGCGAGGCTTCTGGGACCTGGCAAATTCGCCGTCACGTCATTAAATAAAGCTAATTGTCGCGCAGTGACATCAGAAGCTACATTATCTGCTTCTGCAAAATGACTCATTAAGCCTATCGGTTTAGCCACCGCTGCGCACTGCAATAAACGACTATGCGCAGCGGCAACATCCGCAGGCGCAAATCCGAGCCGCTGCATGCCCGTATTGATTTTTAGCCATACATTGATGGGACGCACCAACTTGGCTTGCGCCAGCATATCAATTTGCGCCGCATGATGTACAACTAAACTAAAATGATTTTTTGCAACCAGTGGCAATTCAGTCGCATCAAATAAACCTTCCATCAACACAATAGGCCGTGTGACACCCAACACACGCAACTGCACCGCTTCTTCACTACACGCCACACCAAAAGCATCCGCATCACGCAACGCCCCAATCGCACGCGCCAAACCATGGCCATACGCATTGGATTTCACCATCGCTAATACACGCGACTCAGGCGCATACTTGCGTACCATTGCAAGATTATGCGCCAGCGCAACAGAATCAAACTGAACATGCGTAGGACGGCTCACTGAATTTATGCCCTGCGCGTAAAGTTTTCGAAACAGGTAAACTGGCCAAGGAAGGTCAGTCGTAATCTACCAATAGGTCCATTACGCTGTTTGGCAATAATAATTTCCGCAATGCCTTTATCGGGACTATTTTCATTGTAAACTTCATCACGATAAATAAATAAAATTAAATCGGCATCTTGCTCGATTGCGCCTGATTCGCGTAGATCTGACATCACCGGCCGCTTATCTGCACGTTGCTCCAAACCGCGATTCAATTGCGACAATGCAACAACCGGCACTTCCAATTCTTTGGCCAATGCTTTCAGTGAGCGCGAAATCTCGGAAATTTCATTGGTACGGTTTTCACCTGAACCAGGCACTTGCATCAATTGCAAATAATCCACCACAATCAAACCAATTTTACCGTATTCTTTTGAAACACGTCGCGCCCGCGCGCGCAATTCAGTGGGGCTTAATGCCGGCGTATCATCAATATACATGGGCGCTTCACTCAACAACCCCACCGTCGATGTCACACGTGGCCAATCATTTTCTTCAATCCGACCCGTACGAATTTTTAATTGATCGATGCGCGACAAAGAAGACAATAAACGCATGACGATCGATTCACCCGGCATTTCCATACTAAATACCAACACCGGCAACTTGCTTTTCATCACCACATGTTCTGCAATATTCATGGCAAATGTGGTTTTACCCATCGACGGACGTCCCGCGATAATAATAAGATCGGAACGCTGAAAACCCGATGTCATTTCATCGAGATCATGATATCCCGTCGCAATGCCGGTAATCGGATCAGTCAGCGTTGCGAGCGTATCAATACGCTCCATTGTTTTTGTTAAAAAAGTATTTAAACGTATGGGTCCACCTGCGCGCGAACCCTTTTCACTGATCGCAAATACGCGTTGCTCAGCTTCATCTAATAATTCGGTACTGCTACGCCCACCCGGATGGAAGGCACGCGCCGCAATATCATTAGCCGCATTAATCAATTGACGCAAAACCGAACGTTCGCGCACGATATCTGCATACGCACGGATATTTGCCACACTGGGCACATTATTCGCCAGTTCAAATAAATACGCTTCCCCACCGGCATTATCGAGTTCGCGTAGTTCGCGTAAACGCTCAGATACGGTCAAAACATCAAGGGGTTTACTGGTCGTTGAAAGGTCAGACATTGCCCGATAAATCAGACGATGATCGTGACGATAAAAATCATTTTCTTGCAGGCGATCGGCAATTTCATCCCATGCACGATTATCCAGCATGAGGCCGCCCACGACAGATTGTTCCGCATCAATCGAATGCGGCGGCACGCGTACCGCTTCGCTATCACGATAGGATTGTGAATTAGACTGTGATTTATTGACGCGCGCTTCCATAAGGACTTCCGTATTGCATTATATTCAGAAGCTAGAGAATACGGTAACTAGCGTCATACAGCAACCAACGTCATGCCATATCACGCTGATTTTTTTAATACATACTAACGTAACCGCTCTCTCCCCCAGCAGACTTTACGCAATGGGGAGCGAGCAGTTATCTGACGCTTATGCTTCTGACGCAATCACAATTTTAATTGTCGTAATCACATCGCTATGAAACTCGACGTCAATATCGTATTCACCCGCTTGACGCAGCAAACCGTCAGCCAAAAGCACTTCGCTACGATCCACAGCAACCCCAGCTTCGCTAATCGCATGCGCAATATCACGCGCACCAATTGAACCAAACAACTTACCTTCTTCGCCGGTTTTTGCCAAAACAGTAATCGTACCCAACGCCAACAATGTTTGCTTTCTGGTTTCTGCTGCACGCACGGCTTCTGCTGCCAGCGCTTCCAATTCAGCACGACGCGCTTCAAATTTGGCGAGGTTGCCAGGCGTAGCATATACAGCCTTACCGCGCGGCACCAAATAATTACGACCATAACCCCGTTTAACACGTACCGTCTCACCTAATGCGCCTAAATTACGCATTTTTTCCAATAAAATAACTTCCACCTCACACCCCCTGCACTATGTTTTCTGACGAAAATCAACAACAGCATCAATCAAGCCCACAAAAGCAATAATCAACACCCCTACATTCCAAAATTCACCGACAATTAACACCAAATATGTCAATGCCAAACCACGCCAGCCGCGACTGGATCTTGCGAGCATGGCATGCAACATACTTAAACCCGCAAGAAAAAATGCCATTTCTAATACATGCACAATGTCTTTTGCCCAAGCGATGCCACTGATTGCCAATACAGCTGCCAGCACACCTAACGCTAATAAAACGTACCCCATATGAATGCTATAAAGCTGACGCCGCAAACTGCCGGGCATAAAAACCGCAGCTTCCCACCATGCAGCCACTAAGAGTTGCAATAAAGTGCCCAATAAAAACGCGGTAATTAAAAACCCCGTTATATTACGGCTTATCATCGCAATGACGGCGCGCTGTTCTGCCAAGGTTGGTATACCCGCACCACCACCCGCCGCCAGCGTTTGCCACTGGATGTTTGCTTTATTGACCATCCCCGTCAAGAATACATTCCAAAATGTAGCGATATCGGGCACAAGAATATGCACCAGCAATACCGCAGCAACACCGATGAGCGCTGCGACTTCGACAGATAAACTGGCATGCGCAGAACGACGCAATAACAACGCCAATCCCCACAACAGCAAATTGCCCGCAAATCCTATCCAAGTGATGATGCTGCCTAAGACGGTATTGGCATTAGGTGAATGCATATACAAAAAATACTGCAATATACCTGCCAGTATCACACTAACAAACACCCAACTCCCTTCTAGCGCATCTTTACGCAGCGTAACAAACGCCGCCACCAGTGAGCCGAGATTACCACCAAACGGCACCAATAATGTGACAAAAAATGCTAACACGGCCGTACGCAAGCGGTGCGCCAGTAAATATTCGCTAAAGCTGCGCAACGACATAATGGGTTGCCTGACTGACTTAATTAATATTAATGCTTATCCGAATAAGGCAACAGCGCCAAAAAGCGCGCCAACTTAATCGCAGCCGCTAACTGACGTTGATAGCGTGCACGCGTGCCCGTGATACGACTCGGTACGATTTTGCCATTTTCAGAAATAAATTTCTTCAACAGGAAAACGTCTTTGTAATCCACTTCATCAATTTTATTGCTGGTGAAATAACAAAACTTTTTACGACGAAAATGCGCTGACATGATCAACTACCCCTTGAATTAATTGGCTGAATCGGCATTGGTTGTGGCGACGGTATCACGCGTAGTACGACGACGACTACGGTCATTATCACCGCGATCGCTACGTTCATTTCTCTCGCCTCTCTCGCCTCTTTCGCCTCTTTCGCCTCTTTCACCGCGATTATCACGGCCACCTTCAGGACGATCACCGAGCTTTTCACGCTCACGTTCTTGCAACATCACCGATGCTTCTTTGACAGCTGCTTTACGGTTGATAACCAAATGACGAATAACAGCATCGTTATAACGAAAGGCATTGGTCAGTTCGTCCAAGGTTGCGGTATCACATTCAATATTGATTAATACGTAATGTGCTTTGAGAATTTTATCAATTGGATATGCCAACTGGCGACGACCCCAATCTTCTTTACGATGGATAACACCGTCTTTTTGAGTGATGAGCGTCGTATAGCGTTCAATCATGGCCGGCACTTGCTCGCTCTGATCCGGATGTACCATGAAGATAACTTCGTAATGTTTCATACGTTTTATAACCCCTTATGGCTATTAAAAGCCCGACCAGGACATCCGGCGCGGGCAAGGAGAACAGGTTTAAGATGCGGGCGCAACACGCCCTTCCCTTACCTGGGAACGTGCACGAAATAATTTAGGCAACTGGCGCCCAGTGGGGCGTTAGATTTAAATGTACCGAAAGAAGAAAAACCGCAGGAATACTGAAGTATTTCGAGGTTTTTCGACTGAGGAACGTTTAAAGATGATGCCTCAATGGGATGCGAGGTGTCCAAAATTATTTCGTGCACGTTCCAAGGCTGGCAATTCTACACGGCCAATAACCGCTTGACAACACCCTGCCAACATACGAGAATGGCGACCTTCATAAAGTATCTATAAAGAAGTACCAAAAAATTGGCTACGTAGCTCAGTTGGTTAGAGCGCGGCACTCATAATGCTGAGGTCGGTGGTTCGAGTCCACCCGTAGCCACACACATCATGCATAGCTTTTTCCTAAAAAAAACCAAACTGCTGAAGACTTTCTGTGACACGCTAAAGCTAACTTATTGATTTATAACGTATTTTTTATTTAGACGGCCGGCTGTCTGTTTTAGCGCTATTCGACGCATCGTAACTATTCAGCTGGGGCTGCATTTTGCAGAAAACGGCCAGATTTGAGCCAAGGTTTTGTGAAAAATTGATGAAAAAGCGGAGCATACACAGAAGTATGTGAGCATT
>VFKI01000193.1 GCA_009885665.1 Gammaproteobacteria bacterium | reverse complement strand
GTTAAAAATGCGTTTTAAATGCTCATTTACTTGCGTGTAAACTGCGCTTTAAAACGCATTTTTGCCTCGATTTATACAAAAAATACAGATCCTTGGAATGCTGGAAAAAAGACGAAGGTGCGGGATGTCGGTACTCAGTTCCGCTATCCTATTTTTGTGGTAGATGCGAATACATCGTAGCTACATAAATTGATAAATTGCGCAACCAATTGCGGTAACGCCGTCAGCGTGCGCGTGGCTTCGCGCGCGCATAAAATGGCTTCGGCGCTGTTGGGCGGCGCGCTTAACAAGCGTTGCAAACATTCATTGAGCCAATTCAGCCAGTCAGCGGTCATGCCATATAATCCTGCTTCAATGTCGTTTACTTCAATTACGCCGCCGGTGGTGAGATAGCTTTCGATAAACGCGATAAAACGCGCATGATCAACGGTGTAATCAGGGTTAAAGCTCCAATACAACGCCGTCGTCAAAAGATCGCGCGTTTGATTAATCGTGCCTGCCGTTTCCCAGTCAATGACGACAGGCGTACACGCATCGCGCCATAAAACATTATTAGGATCTAGATCGCGATGGCTGATGACGCAATGCTGTTTGAAAATATCGGTGTAGCGCTGGCACGTTTGATAAAGCGTGTGTAACCACGGCGCTTGCTGTGTCAATTGCTGTGTTAAGCGATCATGATGCGGTAATGCAATAGCAGTGATATCTGCTGCCACGAGACCGACGTCATCCCTTGCAGTGACCGGTAAGCGAAGTGTGTGTAGGGTGGCTAAATAGCGGCCGATTTGTGCGCTATGCTGCGGTGTAATCGTGTTAAGCGGGTGGCTGGCAATATACGGAAAAACAAGATAAGCATTTTTTTCTAACATAATGATGGGCGATGTGCTGTCGACGGGCTGTATTGCCGGTATCAGTGCTAGGGTGGTCGTTTGATGGATGGTGCGAGCAATTTGCTCGGATGACTCAATAGCATGAATGTCTGGGGTATTAAGTTGCTTAATGATGTAGCTACCCGTATCGGTATCAATACGCCAACTCTGATGCGTGCGACCACCTTGGCAACGTATAGCGGGGGAGCGTGGTGTTCCGAGGTTCAGCGCTTTACACAGAATGTCGATTTTATATTTCATGAATGCTATTTTGGCGCGCCCGGAGAGATTCGAACTCCCGACCCCCTGGTTCGTAGCCAGATACTCTATCCAACTGAGCTACGGGCGCGTGCTTTATGTGTGACCTTTATGGCGGAGAGAGAGGGATTCGAACCCTCGATGGAGTTTTTGGCCCCATACTCCCTTAGCAGGGGAGCGCCTTCAGCCTCTCGGCCATCTCTCCGCTTCTATCTTGTTACCCTGGAAAACCAGAGCGGGAAAAATAGCAGTAATAGAGCGCTGGGTCAATGAAAATATCAAATAATTATTCAGATGTTAGCTGTGGCCTTCATCATCATGCTGACGTTCCGGTGGTCGCCCGCCAGTAGGTCCTTTTTCTTGCTGAATACGTTGATAAATTTCTTCGCGATGCACAGAAACATCTTTGGGCGCATTAATGCCAATACGCACTTGATTTCCTTTAATGCCTAGCACGGTGACAATTACATCGTCGCCGATAATGAGGGTCTCGCCTACACGTCGTGTCAGAATGAGCATTATGCCGTCTCCTTTTAATTTTCCTAATATTGGTATTCTCTGACTGTCCCTGACTCTATAAAAAAGCACCGCGATATCATTATCGCAGCACCGTGGTTGGCAATAGTAAACAAAATGCGCGAAGAGTGCAAACAGTATTTTCAGTTTGTGGCCAATTTTTGTTCTACAGCTCTATGTATGTGGGTTGTTTCTCGGTGGATAAACGATCTAACTCAAACGCATTATGTACAGCACTTATGCCTTGATCCAAACGGTGTTCATCAATCACCACGGAAATTTTAATTTCTGACGTAGTAATCATTTGAATAGGGATGCCAGCACTGCCTAAAGCATTAAACATGGTGCTGGCAATACCTGCCTGTGAGCGCATGCCGAGGCCAATCAGTGATAATTTAGCAACATCCGCCCGACTTCTGACGGAGATGGCGCCTAATTCTTTTGCAAGGGCTTCAATGATGGCCAGCGCGCGAATATGGTCATGACGCTGCAAGGTAAAGGTGAAATCTGTTGTTTCGCCATTGCTCGCATTTTGCGCGATCATGTCAATTTCGATGCGGGCTTCGCTGACGCGCGTCAGAATGTGCCCTTCGACACCGACGCGACTGGGTACACCTGTTAATGAAATAATGGCTTCCTCGCGGCTGAAGGCAACACCAGAAACAGGTCGTTTTTGCATAATTTTTTCCTCATCGGTCACCAAGGTGCCTTTGCCTTGGCTGAAGGTCGATAACACCCTGATAGGCATGCTGTGTTTGCTGGCAAGTTCGACTGAGCGCATTTGTAATACTTTGGCGCCAAGGCTCGCCATTTCCAACATTTCTTCAAAACAAATTTCATTTAATAGCGATGCTTCAGGTAAAACGTATGGGTCGGTGGTGTAAACACCTTCGACGTCAGTGTAGATTTGGCATTCAGCCGCCTTGAGTATTGCAGCGATGGCGACAGCTGTCGTATCTGATCCACCCCGACCGAGGGTGGTGATGTCGCCGCGACGATTCACGCCTTGAAAGCCAGCGATGATAACGACATTGCTGTTCGCTAAATCTTCTAGGATAGGGGCCGTATTGATATCGAGGATACGCGCCTTGGTATGGGTGTCATCCGTCAAAATGCGTAATTGTTGGCTGGTGTATGAGCGCGCCGGTTGATTGATTGCACACAGCGCCATGGCCAGTAAGGACATGGAAACTTGTTCACCGGTCGATACGAGGACATCGTATTCGCGCGGATTCGGCTCCGGCGCCAATTCTTGCGCGAGGCGAATGAGGCGATCGGTTTCACCTTGCATGGCTGACACCACCACGACGACATCATGACCCGCTTCACGTGTACGTGCAATGCGTTGCGCGACATGTTGAATGCGCGCCAGCGTGCCTAGAGAACTGCCGCCATATTTTTGTACGATGAGCGTCATGGAAGTTTGATTACCCGAAATGATTAACAATATCATACACGTCTTTAAGTGCCGCGCCCAGTTTTTCGGTGTCGCTACCGCCACCTTCGGCTAAATCAGCGCGCCCCCCGCCTTTGCCGCCCAGTGTTGCGGCGATTTGCTTAACGAGATCGCCTGCTTTAATTTTTGCTTGGTGTGCGGGCGTAACGCCAACGACAACGCTGGCACGACCCTCACGTATGCTGGCGAGCACAATAATACCTTCGTGCAAATGATTTTTTAATTGATCAACAGCGGTGCGCAGTGCGCGGCTATCCATTTCAGGTAATTCGGCTGCCAGTACTTTAATGCCATGAATTTCTTTGACGTGTCTGAGTAAATCCTGGCTCATGCTGCCAGCGAGTTTATCTTTTAATTGCTGGATCGTTTTATCTTGTGTGCGTAACTTATCTTCCAATTGACTGATGATATTTTTATTGGCGGTGGTTTGATTGCGTAACCAGAGCAATGCACCCGCGCCGGTTACCGCTTCAATACGCCGAATGCCTGCGGCCACCCCTGATTCATTGGTAATTAAAAATATGCCGATATCACCGGTGTGATGCGCGTGTGTGCCACCGCATAATTCAACAGAATCACCAAAGCGTACGACGCGTACGGCTTCGCCGTATTTTTCGCCAAATAATGCAACGGCACCTTCGGCTACTGCTTGAGCAGGCGAGGTAATATGCACGTGAGCGCTATGGTTGGCACGAATTTGCGTATTGACGGCATCTTCGATTTCATGGATTTCAGTGGGTGAAAGCGCGGCGTTATGCGCAAAATCAAAGCGTAAACGGTTAGGGTCAACGAGGGAACCTTTTTGCACTAATTGTGTGCCATACATCTTGCGTAATACATGATGCAATAAATGGGTCGCGCTATGATTTAATACGGTGGCGGCGCGGCGTGCCATATCAACTTCAGCGAATAGGCTATCACCGAGTTGTAAGGTGCCGTGTGTCACGCTGCCGTGATGTAAATACGCTTGGCCTTGTTTTTGCGTATCGTTTACTGTGAATTGACAGTTGCGGTTGTGTAATACACCTTGATCTCCCACTTGCCCGCCCGATTCTGCATAAAAGGGTGTCTTGTCTAAAATGACCGATCCATTTTCGCCTTGTGTGAGTACCGCAACAGATTTGCCATCGCGATAGAGTGCAATAATATTGCCCGTATCGGGTTGTTTTTCTGTTACCACATAACCGGTGAATTCAGTTGCGCGCATTTCATCAGCGGTAATTAATTGACTACTGTCGAATTGACTCGCAGCGCGTGAGCGATCACGTTGTGTATGCATGGCTTTTTCAAAACCGGTTTCATCAATCGTTAAATTTTTTTCACGTGCCATATCGGCGGTGAGATCGGCGGGAAAACCATAAGTGTCATATAAACGAAAGACAAGTTCGCCAGGGATGACGTTGCCAGTGAGCGTGGCGAGTGCTTGTTCAAAGATTTTCATTCCTTGGCTGAGTGTGACGCTGAATTGTTCTTCTTCGCGTTTTAATAAAAATTCTGCTTGGCTGCTGGCGGCGCGTAATTCAGGATACGCATCGCCCATACTGTTGACCAGCGGTGCGATGAGCTTATAAAAGAAAGGATCATTGAGGCCAAGTTTAGCGCCATGACGCAGCGCGCGACGAATAATACGGCGCAAAACATAGCCGCGACCTTCATTGCTGGGTGTGATGCCATCGGTAATAAGGAATGCGGCTGCGCGAATATGGTCAGCGATGACGCGCAGCGATACGTGCGTTAAATCCGTGATGCCGGCAAGTTTGGCGGCTACGTGAATCAGGGGTTGGAAAACGTCAGTGTCGTAATTATTATGTACGCCTTGCATGACGGCGCTGATGCGTTCCAAGCCCATGCCGGTATCGACGGACGGTTTAGGGAGGGGGGTTAAGCTGCCGGCTTCATCGCGATTGTATTGCATAAAAACTAAATTCCATATTTCTACATAGCGATCGCCATCTTCGAGCGGCGTGCCGGGCGGGCCGCCGGCAATGTCTGCACCATGGTCGTAGAAAATTTCTGTGCACGGGCCGCATGGACCGGTGGCACCCATCGCCCAAAAGTTACTGTCATCACCTAGATAACTGAAGCGGGCGGGATCGACTTTGATGTCCTCTAGCCAGATGCGCGCGGCATCCGTGTCATCTTTATAAACGGTGACCCATAATTTTTCGGGCGGCAAGTGTAATATTTCGGTTAAAAATTCCCACGCAAAATGAATGGCGTCTGATTTAAAATACTCGCCGAAACTAAAATTGCCCAGCATTTCAAAGAATGTGTGATGGCGTGCAGTATAGCCGACGCGTTCAAGGTCATTGTGTTTACCGCCGGCGCGTACGCAACGTTGTGACGAGGCGGCGCGTTTACAAGCGCGTGTTTCGCTCCCCAAAAAAACGGATTTGAACTGTACCATGCCGGCGTTGGTGAACAAGAGGGTAGGGTCATTGCCTGGCACGAGCGAGCTGCTGGTTACGATTTCATGGCCTTTGGCGGCAAAAAAATCGAGAAATAAACGGCGAATGGCAGTAGCAGATAATTTCTTTGATGTGGACATAGCGTGGGTTTCCAAGGCGCAAAATAGCATGATGGCCGTCGATTTTACCTGAGTGATTGAAATACGTCGATGGATTATATATTTTTTAAGCAATTCCCGGCTATCCCCTACATAAAATAGGGTATAAGGCTGCGATGGGGTGGGTGTCAGGAGGGGAGCAGCGCTCCCCTCATGACGCTCATCTCATGCAGTCGGATAGCGATTTTGACTAGCTTGAACGACAAAACAGCGTTTCCGTGGCAAAAAAATAAGGATAATATTCAGAGACGTGATTAGCCAGTACGGTATTAATCGTTAATGATAGGGTAATCCTCGCAATATCGGAGTATACTCCGGAAATATGGCGTATTTTCGGAGTATACTCCGGCATCTGAGGGTATCGCGAGGATAAAGGTAAGGGTATGTTTAGAAAACGGTTATTAACATTATCTGCGAAGCATAGTTTTTTTCTATTTGGCGCCAGGGGCGTGGGTAAAAGCGCGTTGCTAGAGGCGGTTTTTCCGGTGAAGCAGAATTTATATATCAATCTGTTAGACCCATTAGAAGAAGCACGGTTTGCGTTAAATCCCAATGAGCTCGTCGAGTTGGTTTCTGCCATGTCGGACGCAGAGCAGTATGTCATTATCGATGAAGTGCAAAAAGTGCCGCGCTTGCTTGATGTTGTGCATTTGCTGATTGAAAGTAAAAAATCGCCTAAACGGTTTATTCTGACCGGTTCTAGTGCGCGTAAGTTAAAACGTGGCGGCGCGAATTTGTTGGCAGGCCGTGCTTTTGTGTATCAGCTTTATCCTTTCTCTTTTGTGGAATTAGGGCAAGATTTTCAGCTACAAGCTGCATTGTCGTGGGGGTTATTACCTGGCTTATTTCGTTTGCAACAAGATGAAGAAAAGAGACAATTCTTGCAAGCGTATGCACAGACCTATTTGAAGGAAGAAGTTTGGGCGGAACAGTGGGTGAGGAAGTTAGATCCGTTTCGTAAGTTTCTCGAAGTGGCGGCGCAAAGCAATGGCAAGGTAGTAAATTATGCCAATATTTCTCGCGATGTGGGTGTCGATGATAAAACGATTAAGCAATATTTTACGATTTTAGAAGATACCTTGTTGGGTTTTATGTTGGAGCCTTTTCATCATTCGTTTCGCAAACGGTTAAGAGCGGCGGCAAAATTTTATTTTATTGATGTTGGCATTGTGCGCGCTTTGAGCCGTATGCTCAGTGTGCAGCCGCTACCAGCGACCAGCTATTACGGCGATTTATTTGAACAATTTATCATCGTAGAATGCATTAAGCTCGCGCATTATTTTAAATCTGAATATCGTTTTTCTTGGCTGCTGACGGACAGTGGCCTGGAAGTCGACTTAATCGTTGAGCGGCCTGGGGCAACCACCTTGTTTATTGAAATAAAAAGTAGCACGGCAGTGCAGGCACAAGATGTCGCGACGCTGCAAAAATTGGCGGGTGAATTTGGTGCCTGCGAAGCGCTATGTTTTTCTTGCGATCCGCGAATCAAACAGATTGGCGCGGTAACTGTCTATCCTTGGCAGCAGGGGGTAACAAGTTACTTCATGCCTTGACCGACATCCCGCGCCTTCGTCTTTTTTGATAACGCTTCGTTAAAAATGCGTTTTAAATGCTCATTTACGTGTATGTAAACTGCGCTTTAAAACGCATTTTTGCCTCGATTTGCATAAAAAATACGTATCTATTACAAAAGATAGGGTATTTAAAAAGTATCTTTTGTAGTAGATGCTTTCAAAATGCGCATATATTGTGATGCACGCGCCAAAGACGCCACTGCGTGACTACTGCGGAAATAAAAGCGCTATTTTTATTAAATATGCCAAATTACGTACGCCCATTTTGCGCATAATTTTACTGCGATGCAGTTCGACTGTCGAGGTGGCGATACCCAGTTGTGCGGCGATTTGTTTGTTGAGCAACCCTTCTGTCACCAGAGCCATAATTTGGCGCTCGCGCGGTGTTAATGTTGCATAGCATTTTGCCGCTTTTTCCAGTTCCGTTATGTTCAAGGGTTTACGTTGCTGGTGGAGTGCTTTTTGAATTTTTTCCAATAAAGTTTGTTCATGAAATGGTTTGCAAATAAAATCTATGGCGCCACTTTTCATGGCGCGTACAGCCATGGCGATATCACCATGGCCGGTAATGATGATAACGGGTAACGTATTTTGACGTTGCTGCAAGCGGTCTAGTAATTCCATGCCGCTGAGATTAGGCATGCGCACATCTAGTAAAATGCAGCCGTGCCACAGCGGATCATACTGTTCCAAAAATGTCAGTGCATCCACGAAAGTTTTTACCGGTAAATGAATGGATTGCACGAGCCATTCCAGCGCACGGCACACTTCGCTGTCATCATCGATAATAAAAATGGTTGCGTCTTTCATCCCGCAATTTCCTGATGAATCGGTAGGGTAAAATAGAAAATGCTACCGCAGGGTTGATTAGGTTTCATGCCAATTCGTCCGCCATGCGCTTCGATAATGCTGCGACAGACGGCTAGCCCTATGCCCATTCCATGTTCTTTAGTGCTAAAAAAAGGTGTGAATAAATCATCGACGATTTCTTGAGGAATGCCGGGGCCATTATCGAGTAAGCTGATTGTCAGATAACGTATGTTTTTTTCAACGCGTATGATAACGCAGGGTGTTGGTGTATTGGCAGCAAGCATAGCTTCAATCGGTTATTAGTTATATTTAAGATGATTTGTTTGATTTGCGCATGATCTACTTCTACCTCAGGTAAATCTTCCGGTATTTCAAGCTGGATGTCGACAGGATGGTAAAATGCAGAACGAATGATTTTAATTGTATTGTCAAATAACGTAGACAAATTAATTCTTTCGTAATTTAATTCACCTTGGCTGATAAACCGTTTAATGCGCTTAACTATCTTGCCGCTCAACGTAACTTGTTGAGTTATATTTTCTAAAATATTTATTAATTCTTGTTTAGGGATATCCGTTTCGCGTAAACGGCGTAGCGTGCCGCCCAAATAAGTGCTGAGTATCATCAGTGGCTGGGATATTTCATGTGCGAGTGTGGAAGCCAGTTCTCCTAATGAGTAAGCGCGCGCGAGGCGCGCAAGTGTTGCTTGTTGACGATGGATGAGTTGTTGCGTTTTTTTTTTGTTCGGTGATAAAGCGCCAGGAGCCTATCATTTTAATGGGAATATTGTGATCGTCATAAAGATAACGGCCACGTGCCGCGACCCATTCATAATGACCGTCCTGCAATTGGATGCGGAATTCTGCTGCATAATCTACATGCTGGCTGAAGCTGGTTTCTAATAGTTTTTGAACCCGTTCTCGGTCATCTGGATGGAGTCGTTTGAGAAAGTGCTCGATTCTGCCGGGGTATTTTTTATGCGCGTCATAACCGGCTAGCACCGCTAATGAGGCGGAATAGCCGCAATCAATCACTTCATTAGTCGCGAGATCCCAGTCCCACACATTAATTTGTGCAGCCTCTAGTAGCTCTGCAAAATGGCTATCAGATAACGCTAGCTTGCGCAAAGAATTTCCCGTCAAATAAGTGGTGGCATTGAAGTGATTTGCCGTATGTAAGGTTTTCCCTGTCGTCATTGCATGCCTATTGATCAGCTGTTAAGCCAAGCATACACGGTTAGAATTCTTTCGCAACTATTTTAGCTGCTGCCTTGTTGGTTGTATGCCGTTCGCATTTTAAGAAGCGAACGTTAAGAATCCCCCATTCGTAATGAAATACTTTCGACGCTTCGCATCTTCAAGTGTAATGGGTATATATGTGTGGTGACGTCGATTGGCTCATTCAGAGGGGGGTATGGTTTTCCATATAGGGTATGCATGGAAAATCTGTATAGTCAGGTTGTAACTGGGTTAGCTAAAATAGAAAATGTGGCAAAGCGTTATTTGATTTTATTGTAGCTGCTTATACTTAACTTTAAGGACAGTAGATATGGTTGTCAAAGATTTTTTCACGCCAGAACAAACGTTCGCCATACAGCTATACGATCAAATAAATTTTTTTTTGGAAATGAAGCAATTAATCGAGTCAGCTTGCAAAATGCGGCATGCTGTATTGCTTGAAATAATAGATATTGCTTTCATCAATGGCGTATGTCCTGATATTTTGATGCAAAATAGTAAGCGACTCTTAACTGAGCTTGCTAAATTGTTGACAGAAAATGTGAATAAAAAATATGTGTTCGGTCGTACAACTGGAGAGTATCAGCTTGGTTTTGCGTTGTCAGCTATCCATGCAGATGTATTGAAAATTTTAATGTGTCACTTGAAGCAAATAAGCCGTTGTGCCAATACTGTTTTGTTAGCCGAGTCACCACTGGTATTCTCTTTTTCTTACTCTTTAATATTACCAGATGAAAACATTTTTGTGGATCAACTTATTGCGAATGCCAGGCAGGCAGTGAAATGGTTTTTTGCTGTGCCCTCTATCAGTACCTTAGATAAATAAATTAGCATAGCGCACATTCAATCATATAAACGCAGATTCAATAGGATGCCGCTTAAGGGTAAGCTGAGGGGGGGATCGTGATTCTCCCCTTTGGTGGCGTCAGGCGGTAACTATTCAGCTGGAGCTGCATTTTGCAGAAAACGGCCAGATTTGCGCGAGAGCAATGAATTCTGCGAAAAATTGATGAAAAAGCGGCGCATGCATCACAATATACGAGCCTTTTGAAGCATTTTTTTTGCAAAAGATTGGCCAAAGATGGCCGTTCGCCTAAGGTACCTGAACAGTTACGTCAGGCGGGCGAGCTATTTGCCCGACTAGCCATCTGAATAATTACACATTTTCTTTAATTCCACCAGAAAATCTAATGCTGCGCGCGGCGACAATTCATCGGGATCTAATTGCTGTAATTGTTGCACCACAGGATGCACTTCCGCCAGCAAGGGTAGCTCAATTTGGCGCGGTTGCATGATTGCGCCAGGTTGCTGTTCCAATGCGCGCAATTTTTCACGCGCGGCGGTGATGACCACGCGTGGCACGCCGGCTAATTGTGCGACTTCTATGCCATAGCTTTGATTCGCCGGCCCCGGTTTCACACTGTGCAAGAAAACGATCGTATCGTGTTGGCTGCTGGCATCAAAATGTATATTGCGTACGGAGGCTATTTCTTGCGCCAATGCGGTTAATTCAAAATAATGCGTTGCAAACAAAGTCAACGCACCGATATGACGCGCTAAATGCGCCGCACATGCATAGGCTAATGACAAACCATCAAATGTACTGGTGCCACGCCCAACTTCATCCATTAAGACTAAACTCTGCCGTGTCGCATGATGTAAGATAGTGGCAACTTCCGTCATTTCTACCATAAACGTTGAACGCCCTGACGCTAAATCATCTGCTGCACCAATGCGCGTAAAAATACGATCAATTGGTCCAATACGCGCGGCAGCTGCCGGTACAAAGCTTCCGGTATACGCCAATAAAACAATTAATGCTGTTTGACGCATATACGTTGATTTACCCCCCATATTCGGGCCGGTAATCATCAACATCCGCGCATGGCTATCCAAATGCGTATCATTCGGCACAAACGGTTGCGATAAGACCGATTCCACCACGGGATGGCGACCTGCTTGAATATCAATGCCCGGCGCCGTTGCCAATTCTGGGCAACACAGCCGCAATGTGTCGGCACGCTCGGCAAAATTTGCCAATACATCTAAACACGCTAACGCATTTGCACATGTTTGTAATTCTGCTAAATGCGGTATAACACTATCTAATACGTCTTCATATAATTTTTTTTCACGCGCCAACGCTTTTTCACGACTGCCTAAAACTTTTTCTTCAAAAACTTTTAATTCTGGATTGATAAAACGCTCAGCATTTTTCAATGTCTGTCGCCGAATATAGTCCAGCGGCGCTTTATCAGATTGCAATCGACTGATTTCGATATAAAAACCATGCACACGATTATAGCCGACTTTTAAAGTCGACAAGCCAGTCCGTTCACGCTCGCGTATTTCCATCTCCAATAAAAATTGACTGGCATCCGCCGATAATGTTTGTAATTCATCTAATTCTGCATCAAATCCTGGCGCAATCACGCCACCATCACGTAATACCACTGGGGGATTTTCGACAATCGCCCGTTGCAAGAAATCACATAATGCGGGAAATTCATTGATTTCGATATGTAATTTTGTTAATAGCGGCGCATTGAACGCTGCTGTTTTACTGCGAATGAATGGCAATTGTTGCAATGTTTGCCGCAAGCCTACCAAATCGCGCGGTCGCGCCGTACGCAGTGCCACGCGCGTTAAAATGCGCTCAATATCTTCAACAGTCTGTAAAGTTTCTTGTACGCTCGCCCAATGCCTATCTTGCAATAATTGCGTTACCGCTTGCTGACGCGCAATGACTTCCCCCTGATCGCGTAAAGGTTGCCCCAACCAACGCCGCAATAAACGCGCGCCCATCGGTGTAATGGTTTTATCCCATACGGATGCCAGCGTATTTTCCATTCCACCCGCTAAATTGGTGAGTAATTCCAAGTTGCGCCGCGTCGCCGCATCTAAAATAATGGCTGCATCACGTCGTAATACCGTAATCGTGCGCACATGCGGCAAAGCGCCGCGCTGGGTTTCACTGGCGTATTGCAATAATGCACCCGCCGCCATTAACGCAACCGGCATATCCATACAATCAAATGCCGCCAAATCATGCGTCTGCATTTGCTGCGTCAATTGGCGAATGGCAACATCTAAAATAAATTCGTGGGGTGGGCGTTTTTGACAGCCTGACCGTGTCAATTCGATGGTATCGCTGGTCAAAGTTTCAATCGGCTGTAAACGCGCTAATTCGTCCCATAAAGCTTGCTGGCCGCGTACTTGTTGTAATTGAAAACGGCCACTGGCCATATCCAATAAAGCAATCCCAATTTCATCGCCTATTGCATGTACCGCGACCAATACATTGTCGCACTTACCTTCTAGAAAAGCGGCGTCACTGACTGTGCCCGGCGTCAATACGCGCATCACTTCGCGCGTTACTGGGCCCACGCTCGTTTTGGGGTCACCCGTTTGTTCACACACGGCAATTGAATAGCCTTGACGCAATAAGCGCGCCATATAAGCTTCAGCTGCATGAAATGGCACGCCCGCCATGGGAATCGGCTTACCCGCCGATTGGCCGCGCGCGGTTAAGGTGATATCCAGTGCACGCGCCACGGTAACCGCATCGTCATAAAATAATTCGTAGAAATCGCCCATGCGGTAAAATAATAAAGCAGACGGATAGGCGGCGCGCGTGCGCAAATATTGCTGCATCATCGGCGTGTGTTGTGAGAGTGTATCTGAAGGAATTGTCATGCTATGATCAATTTTATTTGAAAGATGCCGCATAGCATACTCGCTTGGGACTCTATATGTCACATTTTATTGAACAGCTCGCTGCGCGCTTAGGCCAGCAGCTCAAGCAACGCGACTGGAAAATTTCGACCGCTGAATCTTGTACCGGGGGTGGATTGGCCGCAGCTATCACGACAATTCCTGGCAGTTCTGCATGGTTTGAACGCGGTTTTGTCACATATAGCAATGACGCTAAGGTCGATTTACTCAAAGTCCACCGCCTAACCCTTGATACCATGGGCGCGGTTAGCGATCAAACCGCACGCGAAATGGCGGAAGGTGCATTAGCAAACAGTAAAGCAGATATCAGTATTTCCATCACGGGCATCGCAGGTCCTACGGGCGGCACACCCGACAAGCCGGTCGGCACTGTCTGGTTTGGCTGGAAGATGCGCGATACCCCTGTCGATACCATGGTCGATATTTTTAACGGCCCACGCCACATAATTCGCGAACACGCGATACGTACCGCATTAGAGAAATTATTGGCATTAACCGCTGCACAACAAGAGGTAGGTAATAATGGATGAAAACAGACGTAAAGCACTTGATGCCGCGTTATCACAAATCGACCGCCAATTTGGTAAAGGCTCGGTCATGCGGATGGGTGACAGCAATGTCGTACGCGATATTCAAGTCGTATCCACGGGCTCACTGGCACTTGATATTGCGTTGGGCGTAGGGGGTTTGCCGCGCGGCCGCATCGTTGAAATTTATGGCCCAGAATCTTCTGGTAAAACCACATTGACACTGCAAGTCATTGCGGCATGCCAAAAAATAGGCGGTACAGCCGCATTCGTCGATGCAGAGCATGCATTAGATCCCGCTTATGCTGCCAAGCTCGGCGTGAATGTGGATGAGTTATTAGTATCGCAACCCGATACCGGCGAACAAGCGCTGGAAATTACCGATATGTTGGTGCGTTCTGGTGGTGTGGATATTGTGGTGATCGATTCAGTCGCCGCACTAACACCCAAAGCGGAAATTGAAGGTGAAATGGGTGATCAACATATGGGCTTGCAAGCGCGTCTCATGTCGCAAGCGTTGCGTAAATTGACGGCTAACATCAAGCGTTCTAATACGCTTGTTATTTTTATCAATCAAATCCGTATGAAGATTGGCGTGATGTTTGGCAATCCAGAAACAACCACGGGCGGTAATGCGCTGAAGTTTTATGCCTCTGTGCGTCTAGATATTCGCCGTACTGGCAATATCAAAAGCGGTGATGAAATTGTCGGCAGTGAAACGCGCGTCAAAGTCGTCAAGAACAAAGTGGCACCGCCGTTTCGTCAGGCAACCTTCGATATCTTGTATAATGAAGGAATTTCGCGTGAAGGTGAGATTGTTGAGCTGGGCGTATTGCATAATCTAGTCGACAAATCGGGCGCATGGTTTAGTTATAAAGGTCAGCGCGTCGGTCAAGGTAAAGACAATGCGCGCACGTTCTTAAAAGAACATCCTGAAATTGCCGCTGAAATTGAGCAAGCGTTGCGTGCTAAATTATTGACAACGCCGGCGGGTGCGCCCAACGAAGCGGAAGCTGAGGCCGTTGAGTAATAAGCCAGTCGCCCCGATTGATTTATGTCGAAGCGCCGCGTTAAATTATTTAGCGCGGCGCGAGCACGCGCCTAAAGAATTGCAGCGTAAATTAGCCAATAAAGATTTTTCGCCTGAGGATATTCAAGCGGTGCTGACGCAACTCAGCCAAGAAAATGTATTATCGACGACGCGTTTTGTTGAAAACTATATTCATTATCGTCGCAATCGTGGCTTTGGACCCGTACGCATAAAATTGGAATTAGTCGAGCGCGGCGTGGCTGACAGTATCATTGATCGTTACTTATCAACCAATGATGTCAGTTGGTTTGATCTGGCAGCAGCGGTATTGCAAAAAAAATTGCGTGGAAAAATACCAGGCGACTTTCAGGCGCGCGCAAAATATATGCGTTTTTTACATGGCCGTGGTTTTACCAGCGAACAGATTGAAAAGTCATTCAATACGGCATAATTACCACTTTCGTGCCAATCTGCGCAAAGTGATAGCGTAGCCATGCCACATCAGGAATACGCATATGCACGCAACCGTGACTGATGTTGGCATCTGACATTATTTGATCTGGTGAGCCATGCAAAGATTGACCCTGGTGGAAAAACATACAATACGGCATTAATGCGCCGCCTTCGCCAATGGGATAGCTGCGTGAAACACAATCTGCATTCCCTAGAGAATAAATTCGGAAAGTCCCAACGCTGGTACGGCAAGCGCGCCCTTCATCTGGGCAATAATCGGCGCCTGCTGTTGCGATGCCGCCGCCTACGCGCATGCCATTGCTATCATACGCCCCCCATGCATGCAAGCGCGGATCAACAATGATGATTTTTTGGCTTTGCGGCGCAATACGGATCGGCATGCGTGCAGCATATTTTTCATCATTGAATGCGGCAGAGTAGGGCGCTTGGCCACGGTAGAGCGGGAGTCCCGAGTTATTATAATAAGCGGGTACGGGTGGCGTAATGGTAAGCGGCGGCTGGCTGAGAGACGTATCGCAACCCGTCAATGACGTGATAGCGAGCATAAACAGTGACGAGTAGAGAAGGTGTTTGTAATGAATTAGGGTTTGCATAAACTGTCCTTGCTTATATTATATTTGAGTATTATACCTTAAATCTGACATCCCGCACCTTTGTCTTTTTTGAGGACGCCGCGTTGAAGCTGCGTTTTAAATGCTCAGTCGTTCTTCAGTGCACGCATTCTTGAATGCACTTCTTGAATGCGCTTGGTGAAAAGGATGGCTTAATGATAGACTTCTGGCAGGGGCGTCAGCTATAGAAAATTCTCAAGGCATTTTCCATGATCGGACAATTATGCGGTATTTTACTCGAAAAACAACCTCCTAGTTTGTTGTTGGATGTGCAAGGCGTTGCGTATGAAATCGATGCGCCTATGGGAACTTTTTATCATTTGCCGGAAATCGGCCAAGCGCTTACCTTGCACACGCATCTCATTATCCGCGAAGATGCGCATCATTTATATGGTTTTTATTCACGCGCTGAGCGCCAATTATTTCGTATATTGTTAAAAGTCAATGGGGTGGGGCCAAGGCTCGCACTCACCATTTTATCCAGCATGAACCCAGATGAATTCGTGCGTTGTGTTAATAGCAACGATATCGAGGCCCTTGTGTCACTTCCCGGTGTTGGTCGCAAAACGGCTGATCGTTTACTGATTGAAATGCGTGATCGTCTCAAAGATTGGTCAGGTGTGGCATTGCATCCCGTTAATGCTGCTACATCGACGCGCAATAGCCGCGTGGATGAAGCTGTTGCTGCGTTAGTTGCGCTTGGCTATAAATCGCAACAAGCCAGTCGTACTGTGTCGCGACTTGACGATGGTCAAGCCAGTAGTGAAGCCTTGATTCGCCAAGCCTTACAAGAAGGTGTGACATGACAGTCGATCAGAGTGAAAGATTGGTGGTCGGGATTGAAACGCCGCCTGATTCGCTAGATCGTGCGCTGCGCCCGGTTAAATTAGCAGATTATACCGGTCAGCCCACCGTGCGTGAACAAATGACAATTTTTATTGAAGCGGCGCGCGCGCGGCGTGATGCGCTCGATCATGTATTGATTTTTGGTCCGCCGGGGCTCGGCAAGACCACGCTCGCACATATTATTGCGCATGAAATGGGCGTTAGCTTGCGCCAAACCTCAGGCCCCGTATTGGAAAAGCCTGGTGATGTTGCGGCATTGCTCACCAATTTACAGCCGCGTGATGTTTTATTTATCGATGAAATTCATCGTTTAAGCCCAGTGGTTGAAGAAGTATTATATCCCGCTATGGAAGATTACCAATTAGATATTATGATAGGCGAGGGGCCGGCAGCGCGCTCGATCAAATTAGAATTACCGCCCTTTACGTTAGTGGGCGCGACGACGCGCGCGGGGTTATTGACATCCCCTTTGCGTGATCGTTTTGGTATAGTACAACGACTCGAATTTTATGCGTTAGCTGATTTATCGCAAATTGTGGTGCGCTCGGCCAATTTGTCAGGCGTTACGATTGATGCCGGGGGTGCGACAGAAATTGCGCGCCGTGCGCGGGGAACGCCACGGATTGCGAATCGTTTATTGCGCCGCGTGCGTGATTATGCGCAAGTGCGTGCGAATGGCCAGATTACGCGTGATGTCGTGCAAGCTGCGCTGACGATGCTGGATGTCGACCAATATGGTTTTGATGTAATGGATCGTAAATTATTATGGGCGTTGGTGGAGCGATTTGGTGGCGGGCCGGTGGGTGTTGATAGTCTGGCGGCTTCGATCAGTGAAGAGCGAGGCACCATAGAGGACGTGATTGAGCCGTACTTGATTCAACAAGGGTTTATGATACGCACTGCGCGTGGCCGAATGGCGACGCGACAAACGTGGACATACTTAGGCTTAGCGATACCAAAACATTTTGCGATTGAATAGGCGTTGTTTTTTTTTATCTATTACAAAAGATAGGGTAGGGGAACTGAGTATGTCAATGGATATTTCCATTTGGTCTTATTTTCTTGAAGCAGGCATAGTCGTTAAAATCGTCATGCTGTTGTTGGCGTTGGCGTCTCTGGTTTCGTGGACGTATATTTTCCAGCATATTGCCACTTTAAAATTTGCACGTCGCCATGCCGCTCAATTTGAGCAAAAATTTTGGGCGGGTGGAGATTTAGGGACGCTTTATTCAGAAAGTGTTAAGCGCAACAAACATTCGCAGGGTACAGAAGCCGTTTTTCAAGCGGGTTTTCGCGAATTTCAGCGTTTGCATAAAGAAGGCGTGGATCCTGAAGCTGCCCTCGCCAGTACGCAGCGCGCTATGTATGTTGTGCGGTTACGCGAACAAGAGCGTCTTGAGCAGCGGATGCCATTTTTAGCGACGGTTGGTTCGGCTGCGCCATTTGTGGGAATTTTTGGTACGGTGTGCGGCATCATGTTGACTTTTCGTACGCTGGCGCATGTGCAGCAAGCGACGATTGCGATGGTGGCGCCTGGCATTGCTGAAGCCTTGATTGCCACGGCGATGGGTTTGTTTGCGGCGATTCCGGCAGTGGTCGCGTATAATCGCTTTACCCATGATGTCAGTCGCTTACAAAATCGCTGTGACGTGTTTCAAGAAGCATTTTTGAATATCTTGTTTCGTCAAGCAACGATGCGTACGGCTGTTACGGCATAGGAGGTAGGGCTATGCATTATTCTCGTTTTGCTTTTTCTCAGCGTTCGCATCGACCGATGGCTGAAATTAATTTGGTACCGTTTATTGATGTGATGTTAGTGTTGCTCGTGATTTTTATGATTACCACGCCGTTACTGACCCAAGGCGTGAAAGTCGAATTACCACAAACAACGACGCAAGCTATTCCGCATGATGCGCGTACGCCATTGATTGTGACGGTAGATGCGCAAGGTCAATATTATTTAAATATTGCGAGCAAGCCGCACGAACCGATAACTGCGCGCGTGTTGACTGATTTGGTTAGCACCGAACTTACCACGGATGCGCAAAATACAGATAGGCGTCCGGTGTTGGTGCGCGGTGATAAAAATGCGAATTATGGTCAAGTGATGGCAGCGATGGAAATTTTACAACATGCCGGCGCGCAAAATGTTGGGCTGGTCACGCAGCCCGCGGATGCTGGCTTGCAGCAGGCCGGCTAATGGAAGCGGTAAAGGCGGTAAAAGACATGCGCTATTTCTTGCTGTCTTTATTATTGCATGCGCTGGTATTGGCGCTGCTGTTGGGTAATTTGGTTTTTTCATCGCCGCCGATTGTGGCGGAAAAAGGGGAGAGTAAAGAACAGATTATTCATGCCGTGGTATTGGCTGCTTTATCGATGCCGCATCCTGCTGCGGTGGCTAAGCCACATAAAATAACGCCGCCGCAGCCCATCATAAAGCCTGCGAGCGCCCCGCCGCCGCGCGTGATTCCGGTGATCAAAACGTCACCGCCGGTGGTTAAAAAAACGGCGATATCATTGGCACCCAAAAAACCGCTGATCAATAAACGCCAATTGCTAGCTGAATTACGCAAACAACAAAAAACCTTGCAAAAAGAAAAACAGGCAAAACAAAAGAAATTGGCAGCGCAATTTGCACGACAATTACGGCAAATGAACGCTAAAGCGTTGCAACATCAATTGGCTGCAGCGGGTGCGCGATTGAATGCATTACAGGCGCGTAAATTGGCGGGTGTTGTGGATCATTACCGTGCGCTCATTTTGCAAACGATAGGCCAGAATTGGTATGTGCCAGGCATGGCGGATAAAACACTGTCAGCAGAATTATTGATTCATTTGGCGCCGGGTGGCACGGTATTGGATGTGGAAATCAGTAAAAGTAGTGGTGATGCAGCGCTGGATCGCTCGGCGCGCGTCGCGGTGTTGCGTTCTTCACCTTTACCAGTGCCGAGCGATGCGGCAGAATTTGAACCCTTCCGGCAATTTGTTTTGAAAGTGCGCCCAGAGGATGTGACGACAGCTTAGGCGTATGCGTGGTCACTCGTAGAGCAGTTACCTCGCAGAAGCTATCGATGGACTGCTAGTCATCATTTCAGTTATAGTGAAAAAATGTATCTATTATAAAAGATAGGGTCGGGGGGCTGAGCCTGCGGCAAACTGCATGAGATAAAAGATAGGGTCGGGGGGGCTGAGCTAGCGGCAAACTGCATGAGATGTAGTAGATGTCGGTTCGAATATGTCAACTGAAAACGGAGGTCAGTGTGTCAGAGGGCGGAGGCGTCATTATCTTTTTTATTTGTGTTGTCATATTGGGTGCGGTTCTTTGTGGCAGCCTCTACCTTTTATGGCGCAGCCAACGGGCATTACGTATCGCTCGAAATGGGCTGGCGAGTGCTGAAATTCAACAAAAACAATTACGCGTAGAAATAAATCGGTTACAAAACAAGACGGATCGAGCGGAATTGTCTGACGCGCTTACCGGGCTGCCGGAACGGCGGGTATTGGAAGATCGCTTGAATGTGATGCTAAATCAAGGCGCGCGTTATCAACTGACGTGCGGTGTGATGTATTTGAGCATCGACCGTTTTAAAGTCATCAACGATGCAATGGGCGTTGCCGCTGGCAATGAATTACTCAAAATTGTCGCGCAGCGTCTGGCGGAGTGTGTGCGTAAGGTCGATACAATAAGTCGTTTTGATGAGGATCGCTTTGTCGTTATTCTGCCGCAATTAAGTAAGGCAGAAACGGCGGCTTATATTGCGAGTCGTTTGCTGGTAGCGATTGCTGAACCTTGCCAGACACAGGGTCAAGCGATTTACCTCACAGCCAGCATAGGTATTGCTATTTTCCCGACAGATGGCAGTGATGCTGCAACATTAATTCATAATGCGGATAGTGCATTGCAGCAGGCTAAAATGGCGGGTCGCAATACATATCAGTTTTATCGAGAAGATATGCAAACGGAAAGCAAGCGTGAGCTGTTGCTCGGTGCGGGGTTATGTCGTGAAGATCTATTCCAAGCATTTAGCCTTTATTATCAGCCTGAAATTCATTTACCGACGCAACGCATCGTTTGTATGAAAGCGATATTGCAGTGGCAGCATACGGAGTTTGGTCTCTTGATGTTGTCTGATTTTCTTTGTGAGGCAGAGATGACGGGTAAAATTGGCACAATTAGCGAATGGTTGACGCGCACGGCGTGCCAACATATGTTGGCGTGGCGTGAGCAAGGGTTTTCGCCGGCCGCAGTGTTATTGCCATTATCGCAAAAACAATTAGAAAATGCGCATTTTGTGCAACAATTAGCGATAATGTTGCAAGATTATCGTTTAGAAGCGCAGTGTCTGATATTTGAGTTAATGGATAGCGTACAACCAATCAAAATAGAGCTGCTTGAAAAAAACATCCGCATGATGAAACATTTGGGGGTGCAAATTGCGATTAATAATTTTGGTACCGGCAGTTTGTCTTTGAAAAATTTGCGACGTTTGCCGATTGATTTCTTTCGCATTGATGCATCGCTTATTAAAGATATTGCCGTCAATCGCGAAAGTGAAGCGATTGCCCGTATGGTCATTGCGCTGGCCAAAACCCTGCAAGCGCGTGTCGTTGCTGAAGGTGTGACAAGTCCAGGGCAGAAAAAATTATTAATAGAAATGGGTTGTGAGATCATGCAGGGTAGGCTGTTCGGTGCACCGGCACTGGCGCGAGAATTTACCGCGGCATCGACGCGGAAGTTGTTAGAGGTGGTGTGAAAAGAGGGGGGGTGAAGATTGCCGGCCAACACCATAATATGCTATACAAGATCTTCACCTTCACGTATCTATAAATTGTATCTCCTACATAAATTAGGGTAATGGGTAGCG
>VFKI01000011.1 GCA_009885665.1 Gammaproteobacteria bacterium | reverse complement strand
CGTTGAAAATGCGTTTTAAATGCTCATTTACGTGTGTGTAAACTGCGCTTTAAAACGCATTTTCGCCTCGATTTATACAAAAAATACTTTGGTGCGGAATGCCTGCACCTGATCCAATCTGAGCTATTTCATTTTTTTATCACGCCGCAACGCATCCCACCCCACCAAGACTGCACCCACACACACCGCGCTATCTGCCAAATTAAACGCCGGCCACGCCCAATTTCCCACATAAAATACTAGAAAATCTGTCACGCAACCAAACCACATACGGTCAAATAAATTGCCCAGCGCCCCCCCTAAAATCAACGCTAACGCCAAACACAATAAACTATTTCGTTGCGCACCCCGGCGCGCCAACATCGCCAAAATCACGGTACTGACCATCACGGCAATACCATTTAATAACCAGACATGCCAATGACCGGCGGTATCTAACATGCTAAATGCAGCGCCGCGATTACACGCATGCGTCAACGCAATATGCGGCACAATTGGCAATAATGCACCTAACGCTAATTTCTGCACCAGCCAATATTTACTCAAACGATCCAACAGCAAAACAATAACACTCAACCACAACCACCGCAGACCGCTACGACGTTTTTTGCTATATAAAATACTGTTATTGCGTTCATGCATAACGCCGCACCTCACCTGCGCCGACGACATTTGCTACGCAGCGCGTGCAAAGCGTAGGATGCGCTGCGACCTGCCCCACATCCGCACGCCGATGCCAGCAACGCACACACTTGGTATCTTGCAAAGGATGTACAGCAACCGCAAAACCATCGATGTCAGTGGCAACTGCGCCGGCCGGTAACACACCATTTTTTAGCGCGACCTCCGCACCCGAAGTAATCAATACAAAGCGTAATTCGTCACCCAACAAATCCAATTCTTTTTTAAGACCTGCATCACAATATAATGCTACGCGCGCCTCCAATGACGAACCAATTTGTCCAGATTTACGCACACCCTCCACTTCACGGTTGACTGCATCACGCATCAAACGAATTTTTTCCCAATAAGCTGCATTAAAAATACCTTTACCCGATAACGCCGACAAGCCGTCATACCATTGCGTGAGAAAAACCGATTCAGCACGTTTACCGGGTAAATAATCCCAAAGCTCTTCTGCGGTAAATGACAGCACTGGCGCCATCCAACGCACCATCGCTTCCAATAAATGATAAATAGCGGTTTGCGCCGAACGTCGCGCGCGGCTATTACGCTGCGTGGTATATTGTCGGTCTTTAATAATATCCAAATAAAATCCACCCAGCGTAATCGCACAAAAATGATGGATTTTTTGCACCACCACATGAAATTGATAGGCACGATATGCCGCAGTAATTTCTTGTTGCAGTGTGCGCGCGTGATCAACCACCCACGCATCCAACGCCAATAAATTTTCTGCCGCAACAACATCCGTTGCCGGATCAAATTCCGCTAAATTTGCCAATAAAAAACGTGCCGTATTACGAATACGTCGATACGTTTCACCGGTACGTTGCAATAATTCATCCGATAAAACCACTTCCGTACGATAATCCGTCGAAGCCACCCATAAACGTAATACATCCGCACCTAACGTTTGGATAATTTTTTCAGGCGCAATCACATTGCCCAGCGATTTCGACATTTTATGGCCATTGGGGTCCACCAAAAAACCATGCGTCAAAACGCTACGATACGGCGCGACATCCTTCATCGCCAACGATGTCAGTAATGCGCTCTGAAACCAACCGCGATATTGGTCTGACCCTTCTAAATATAAATCGGCTGGAAATTGCAATGATTTATCATGATCCAACACAGCCGCATGCGTAACACCTGAATCAAACCACACATCCAATACATCACGCGATTTAATATAATCATTAGCGTCTGCGCCAAGCAATTCATCTATACTGAGATCATACCAAGCCTCAATCCCCTTCACCGCCACACGCTCCGCCACTTTTTCCATCAGCGCGATGGAGGATGGATGCGGCGCCGCCGTTTCTTTATGTAAAAATAACGGGATGGGCACACCCCACACCCGTTGACGCGAGATACACCAATCAGGCCGATTTTCTAACATTGCTGCCATGCGACGTTCACCCCATTCCGGCATCCAATGAATATGCTGAATGGATTTTAATGCCGCAGCGCGCAACCCTTGTTGATCCATGCTAATAAACCATTGTGGTGTCGCACGGAAAATTAAAGGTGTTTTATGGCGCCAGCAATGCGGATAGCTGTGCGTCACTTCAGCAGAATGCAGTAATACCACGTGTTTTTGTAATTCCGCTAAAATAATTTTATCCACTTTACGCACATGCATACCGCCCACCAACGGTGTCGCAGCGATAAAGCAGCCGTCATCGCCGACGGGATTATCCAACGGTAATTGATATTGCTTGCCAATGGCATAGTCATCCACACCATGCGCCGGCGCGGTATGTACCGCGCCCGTTCCTGCGTCTATCGTGACATGTTCACCACACACTAATGGCACGACGCGTGGTAAGAAAGGATGTTGTAATTGAAGATGCGCCAGACGCTGACCGGTGACTTCCGCCAAAATACGAAAATCTTTAATGCCATAACGCTGCATGACACTGCCCACCAATGGATGCGCCAGCAGCAAACACTCTGTACCAATATCGACGAGTGCATATAGTGTGTCGGGATGAATCGCGACCGCTTGACTGGCGGGTAATGTCCACGGTGTCGTCGTCCAAATAGGCACTGAAATGCGATTTGCTGTTATGGCCAAGCCATCAAATCGTTCAGCACACGCTGCGACGTCAATAACACGATAAGCAACATCAATAGAAAGCGATTTTTTATCCGCATATTCCACTTCCGCTTCAGCCAGCGCAGATGCACAATCCAAACACCAATACACTGGCTTGGAACCTTGTTGCAAATGCCCTTTTTGCATGATGCGCGCCAGGCTTCTGATAATGTCTGCTTCAAATGCCGGCGCCATGGTCGTGTACGCATTTTCCCAATCGCCAATCACGCCTAAGCGTTGCAATGCTTCACGTTGCAATACAATTTGACTGGCGGCATATTCGCGACACGCTTGACGAAATGCGCTCGCCGATAATTTTGTGCCCGGTTTACCCTGCTTTTTTTCGACATTGAGTTCAATGGGTAAACCATGACAATCCCAACCTGGCACAAAGGGCGCATCAAATCCCGCTAAGCCCTGCAGCTTCACCACGATATCTTTTAAAGTAAAATTGAGCGCATGACCCGCATGAATATGGCCGTTGGCGTAGGGCGGACCATTATGTAAAATAAATTTATCGCGACCTGCTGCTGCATTACGCATGGCTTGATAAATATTTATTTTGCGCCACTTCTCAAGAATCAGTGGTTCGCGTTGTGCTAAATTGGCCTTCATTGGAAATTCAGTGCCGGGCAAATTCAGCGTATCTTTATAATCGTGCACTTGAACACTCTCCCTTCATAAAATATGCTTTTGCTGCAGCCGCATCGCGCTTAATTTGTGCCTGCAATTCATCTAAATTTGCAAAACGCTGCTCATCGCGCAGTTTGGCGCAAAATGTTACATTAATGCGTTTACCATAAATTTGCTTGTTAAAATCAAATAAATTGACTTCGAGCAGCGTGTGCTTACCCTCAACCGTCGGACGCTCGCCGATATTCGCCACACCTTGATGTACTTGGTCATCTATACCCTCCACACATACCGCGTATACGCCATGTACCGGCAATATTGATTTACCTGGAAAAATATTGGCCGTTGGAAAACCCAATTGTCGGCCACGTTGCGCCCCCCACGCAATCCGGCCACTTAATTGCCATGGCCTACCCAACAATGCCGTCGCTGCTGCAAAATTTCCTTGCACCAAGGCGGTGCGGATACGCGTACTGCTAATACGTTCGCCATCGGCAAATTGTCCCGGCACCGTTGTTAAAGAAAAACCCGCTTGATGGCCAATAATACGCAATAATTCTAACGTGCCTTCACGCATGCGACCAAAACGAAAATCATCACCGACCACGATTTGACTGGCATGCAAGCCGTTGACTAATACTTCATAAACAAAATGCGTCGCACTCCAATCCGCAAAGGCGGCGGTAAAGCGCAGCACCACAACAGTATCCACCCCATTATCTGCCAATAAAGTGAATTTATCGCGCAGCCGACTCAAGCGCGGCACGTGATCATCGGGACGGAAAAAGGTTTGCGGATGCGGTTCAAATACGATGGCGATGAGCGGCTTGCCGGCGGCTGTTGCCGCTTCACGCGCCACTCGCAAGAGATGTTGGTGCCCAAGGTGGACACCATCGAAATTGCCAATGGTGACCACCGCGCCAGTGGGGGCACGTTGGAGTTCAGCTAAACCACGGATAAATTGGGTCATATGCGCCTAAAATGTGAGTCATATGAAATAATTATACGCAAATGAGGGGGGGATAACCATTACTTCACGTGCATACTCGAAAAAGACGCCTCACGAAAAGATAGACGCAAAAAGCCGTATAAGCTCTATACTCAAAGCGTAACGGCTCGCTTCTTCAGCGACTTTACGCGATCGGGGATTCCACAAGAAGAAAATCGCGATTTTCTCGCTTTGGAAACCCCCATCGTGAAAAGTCAGATTGCTTCTGGCTTCGCTGGTGCTTTTTGGAAATTGTGCTGAATGGTTACCGCCAATTTTAGAATATGTTGGGAGGGAATCATGCCTACCATCGCCAAAAGACCTTTCTGAGAGCCTGTGGTGATTGCATTAAGCAATTACGCTCATTCTCAGCAGTTTTTTTCAGCTACCAGACGCAAACAGTGCACGCGGGGTGAAAAATGAACGATATAGTCGATACAGTGCCAGAAAATGCGACTTCTACGTCTACGTTAAAAATACATTCTCTACTAACACAGCAGAATATATCGCAAGACTCGCTTAGCCTGAAAAAGAGGTTAGAGATTGCTATAGGTCGATCTATTCTTTCTCTTCTTAGCGAAGTCTTAGCCACTATACAGTCTTCTGGCGCACTGTCTTCGGCAATGCTCGCAAAGGCAACAAACTTACTGCAATCATTGCCTTCCTTCTTGATGGATAATATTAACATAGCTGAGGCCATCAAGCAGGTACAGCAACAAATACTCGAAATACTTCAAATTCCACCGCAAAACGAAAATAGGCCTGCAGCTCAAGTGCAGAAAGAAATGGAACTCGCTATTCTTGCGGCGGTACAACGCCAAAAACAAGAGCTCGAAGCACGTGAAAAAGAGCGTCAAGAACGCGAAGCACGTGAAAAAGCAGAAAAAGAGCGTCAAGAGCGCGAAGCACGTGAAAAAGCAGAAAGAGAACGTCAAGAGCGTGAAGCACGTGAACAAGCGGAAATAAAACAGCGTGCAACGTTTAGAAACGATTTTTATAGAGAATCGTCACCCGCGATTTCCGAAGCCGCTTTAAAAGAGAAGGGCGGCTTGCTTGAAATAGCAATAGACGACTACAGCTTAGCGTTACAATCAAAAGATCCAGAAGCCATGGAAAAAGCCAGAGGTAAATTAGAACAAGTTTATCACGCTGCTTATCCATTACGGCCTATAGAAACGCTAGATCAGGCTCTTAAAACTGCTGGAATAAAATTGATAGCCAGTAGAAGTTCAACTTCACCATCCCTCAACTCTGAAGAAACGCCAACTAATGAATACGAGGATGTAAAGAAAGTGTATCAAGCTTTAAGTAGTAGAGGGAAGTAGTCCAACACTCAACTAGAAACGAAAAAGGCAGACGAAAAATTTGCAGAAAAATTCAACGCAATCAAAATAGTGAAAAAAGAAGAAGACCCGACCTCGCTGCACCACACTCAACTTTGGAGGAAACACTAGCGCAGCACATCTTATAATAGTGTTGTCTATATTCGAAATTCGCAAAAATAACTTCACCCCCCTGCCATCAACACATGCCGCGGGCGCATACCAACCACAAAAAGACCGAGCAGATACACAATGCCTGCGCCCACCAATACTACCGCCAAATGTTCAACCCGCCACAGCGTACGCGCCGTCACCCATTGCTGCAAATTGCCAGCAGAAAACCAGAGCCACACCGCCATCAACGCATTCGCCGCACAAACACGCGCACCGAATATACGCCAACCGACACGCGGCAGATAAAAACCGCGGCGTTGCAATAAAATCAGCAAAAAACCGCTATTAATAATCGCGGATAATGACGTTGCCAGCGCAATGCCAGCGTGCTTAAACGGCCAAAATAATAAAGCATTTAAAATCATATTAGACACCATGGCAATCAAACCAATGCGCACCGGTGTTCCCATATCTTGACGCGCATAAAACCCTGCCGCCAAAATTTTGACGAGCATAAATGGCGTAATGCCAATCGCAAACATGCTGAGACTTTTACGCGTCATAAACACCGCTTCCGGGGTAAAATGACCCCGCTGAAATAAAGTACTTAATAAGGGTCCGGCAATAATGGCAAACACGACCGCGGCAGGAATACCCACCAACAATACACAACGCAACGCCCAATCAATCGTCTGCGAAAAATCTTGATGCGCTTCACTGGCATGATGACGCGATAAATGCGGTAAAATAACCGTGGATATCGCCACGCCAATCACCCCTAATGGAAATTCCATTAAACGATCAGAATAATATAACCATGACACACTGCCGACGACTAACAAAGAGGCAAATAAGGTATCCACCATCACATTAATTTGAAAAACCGACACGCCAAAAATCGCCGGCACCATTAATTTCAACACGCGCATCACACCCGGATCATTAAAGCGTATCGCTGGCCGCGGCATAAGGCGCAAACGCCATAAAAAAGGGAGTTGAAAAAACAATTGCACGAAGCCGGCCACCAATACGCCAACCGCCAACGCCATAATGGGAATATGCAAACGCGGCGATAAATAAAGCGCCGCAGTAATCATGCAAACATTTAACCAAATGGGCGTAAAGGCGGCGACCCAAAAACGGCTATACGTATTTAAAATCGCACCGCAAAATGCCGTTAACGATATCAGCATTAAATACGGAAACGTGATGCGCAGCATACTGATGGCATAGGCGAACCGCGCGCCGCTCGGCGCGAAACCCGGCGCAAACACACGAATAATCCACGGCGACAAAATCACCCCCATCACCGTCACGCCTAATAAGACGATACCGAGGGTGCCGGCAATGGCGTTAATAAAATCTTTGGTTTCCGCCGGGGTACGCTGCTTTTGATATTCAGATAAAACCGGGACGAAAGCCTGGGAAAATGAGCCTTCGGCAAACAAACGGCGCATCAAGTTGGGAATACGGAAGGCGATAGAGAAAGCGTCGAACGCGGCGCCCGCGCCAAATAATTGCGCAGTAACCATATCACGCAGAAAACCCGCAATACGCGACACCAACGTCATACTGGCAACGGTGGAGGTTGAACGGAATAAGCTTTTACTCATGGCTGTGACGATGTCTTTAAAAATATAGGGTACGCTGGGGGGTATGCTAGCATTTTTTCACATGTAAAAAATACGTATTTCTTGTGTATAATAACGAAGTGTAAGCCGCCATTTAACTTTTATTATATGGCATAGATAAAAATTGACATCTCGAGCAAAAGCCGGCAGAATTGGCGACCTTATTTTTCTGAATATTGTAAAGGTGGAGAAACCCTTGGCTAACATTAAATCTGCAAAAAAACGCGCCCGTCAGGCGGAAAAGCATCGCCAGCATAACGCCAGCATGCGCTCGATGGTACGGACATATATCAAAAAAGTCGTTGCCGCTGTAGAAGCAGGTAATAAAGTATTGGCAAATGAAGCGCTCCGCGCAGCCCAACCTATTATTGACCGTATGGCACGCAAGGGCTTGATTCACAAGAATAAAGCTGCCCGCCATAAAAGCCGCTTAACTGCGCGCGTCAAAAAATTAGCCGCTTAAAACGCTAACACCGTCATTGCAAGGCGCGTAGCGGCAAAACAAGCCAGGTCTCTTTGCAATGACGGTCGCACCGTCAATCGTAATCATCCTCTGCATCCTGCATTGGGGTGTCCTCCTCAATATGCCGCATAATCGCTTGCACTAATGCATCCGTGCCTTGATGCGCCATACCTGAAATACGAAACATCGGCCCCGTCCAATGTAAGCGCGCAACGATGTCAGCACACCGCGCCTCAGCTTCTTCCGGTAACAATAAATCCGTTTTATTCAATACCAACCAGCGGGGTTTATGCGCCAGCTCCGCGCCAAACTTCACAAGCTCCGCCGCAATCGCATTCACTTGATCCACTGGATCGCCGCCATCCGCCGGCATAATATCGGCCACATGCAATAATAATTTTGTACGTGCGACATGTTTTAAAAACCGCACCCCCAAGCCCGCGCCATCCGCCGCGCCTTCAATCAAACCCGGAATATCCGCCATGACAAAACTGCGATGCCCCGATACGCGCACAACACCCAAGTGCGGCTCGAGTGTCGTAAAGGGATAATCCGCCACGCGCGGCCGCGCCGCTGATACCGCGCTGATCAAGGTCGATTTACCTGCATTGGGCATGCCGACCAAACCGACATCCGCCAAGACTTTTAATTCTAATTGTAAGTTACGCCTATCGCCCGGCGTACCTGGAATGGTACGACGCGGCGAACGGTTGACACTGCTTTTAAAGCGCGCATTCCCTATACCATGTGTACCGCCCTTAGCAACACACGCTGTTTGGCCATGCGCCGTGAGATCAGCGATGACTTCGCCGGTATCTTGATCGCGCACCAACGTTCCAACCGGCACCGCTAAGGTTAAATCCGCGCCCGCGCGCCCAGTACAATTACTGCCGCGGCCACGTTTACCATTTTCCGCCTTAAAAATTCGGTTATATCGATAATCGACGAGCGTATTAATCCCTTCATCCGCGCGCAAAAAAATACTGCCGCCATCGCCGCCATCGCCACCATCAGGCCCGCCTTCCGGCATAAATTTAAGCCGCAAAAAACTGGCACAGCCATTACCGCCGTCGCCAGCGATAATGTTGATAATTGCTTCATCGATAAATTTCATTAGCTTCGCCCAAAAAAAAAGCCTCGCTGTTTTAACGAGGCTTTGCAAACATAAATCGCATTAACTGCGTTTATTGAACAGTTGTTGCCTCGTCAGCCGCCAACGGCAGAATGCTGACACAACGCTTCTGCAATTTACCTTTGACCGCAAACTGCACTTGACCTTCGATCAAGGCATACAAGGTGTGATCCTTGCCAATACCGACATGGCGCCCTGGATGAAACTTAGTGCCACGCTGACGCACGATGATAGCGCCGGCATTAACGACTTCACCACCATAGCGCTTGACGCCTAAATATTGCGGATTAGAGTCGCGTCCATTACGCGTACTACCGCCAGCTTTTTTCGTTGCCATACCTGCAAAACCCCTTTCAATTAACCCGCAATGGCGGTGATTTTCACTTCAGTATAATATTGGCGGTGCCCCATCTGCTTGCGATGATGCTTACGCCGTTTGAACTTGACGATATGAATTTTTTTATGGCGACCATGTGAGACGATTTCCGCGCTCACCTTGGCGCCATCCAGATTCGGCTTACCCACTTTGATGTCTGCGCCATTAACGACCATTAACACTCGATCAAAATCAATGATTGCGCCGACTTCTTCGGGAAGTTTTTCCAGCTTTAGGGTTTCCCCTTCGACGACTCGATGTTGCTTGCCACCGCTGACGATTACTGCATACATTCTATTCCAGCTCCACTGCTCAAGTCTCTGCGGGCGTCACAATACACCCTTTGGAAGGTGTGCGATTATAAGTTATGCGCTCACTCGACGCAAGCACTCTGGCAAACAAATTGACTTGACAGTCAATATCGTTGCCTCTAGCATGCCTAAATGCAATCCGCCCTCGCCCGCCAGCAACATTCGCCTGCTGCAGCTGACACTCAGCTCGCCGCAATTCGTGCGCCTGTGGCAGCCGATCTCGCGACGGTCGATCATTTTATTACTGAAGAATTACTGTCAGATGTGCCGCTGATCAATGAGCTCGCACAATATGTATTGGTCGCGGGTGGCAAACGTATTCGGCCATTAGTCGCGTTATTGATGGCGCGCGCCTGTGGATATAACGATACACAATCCACACACCTGGCCGCTGCCATCGAATTAATCCATACTGCCACGCTATTACACGATGACGTCGTCGACCATTCCGCGCTGCGCCGCGGCAATGAAACCGCCAATGAAATCTGGGGCAATGAAGCGAGCGTTTTGGTGGGCGATTTTTTATATTCGCGCGCGTTCCAACTGATTGTCCGCTTGCAACAACCCACCATCCTGACACTCTTTGCGGATGCCACCAACTTGATTGCAGAAGGCGAAGTCATGCAATTCGCCAATCGTAATCAACCTGATCTCAGCGAAGCCGCTTATTACAGCGTCATCGAACGTAAAACCGCGAAATTATTTGAAGTGGCCGCGGGCAGTGGTGCAGCGTTAGGTCATGCAGAGCGCCATTTGCGCGCCGCGCAACGCTATGGCTTGCATTTGGGACTCGCCTATCAATTAATTGATGACGCCTTGGATTATCACTCTTCTGCTGAAGCGATGGGTAAAAACACCGGCGACGACCTCGCCGAAGGAAAAGCCACTTTACCTTTGATCTATGCACTACAGCACGCCGACAGCGCTGACGCCGCACGTATTCGTCAAGCAGTCGCAACCGGTACGATCGAAAATTTTAATACTATTCTCGCGATTATTGAATCGACCGGAGCAATCGGTTACACTGCCGCAGCTGCGAAAATGCAGGCACAAAACGCCATCACCTGCCTGGCTGATCTTCCCGACTCAGCTTATAAACAGGCATTGTGTGATTTAGCGCAGTTTGTGGTCGATAGAACATACTAAGTTAATATTGTTATTACATTAATATCGTTACGACATAAAGATAACGGGGTGTAGCTCAGCTTGGTAGAGCACTGCCTTCGGGAGGCAGGGGCCGGAGGTTCGAATCCTCTCACCCCGATGGGTTGAATAAGACCAGTAAAATACCCTAAAAAAATATAATAAACCTTAAAATCTCACCTATACTTCGGTTGTAAGCAAAGGCGTTTACCGGGGGGTTCGATATGACTCGGGCGTGTAATATTAAGGTGAGCTACGCTTTGTTTTTATCGAGCAAATCTGGATAATATCATGCTAGAATACTGCAGCGTTTTGGTAAATAGTATATAGCAGCTCACCTTAATATTACACATCCTACACAACTTTTGATTGTAGCTCGTATATAATAAGAGGAGTATCCATATGAAGAGCGGCGGGATGGAAGAAAAAACTGTGTCTCACCCCGGGGATTTTTGCTGCGCAATTTCGATGGAGCTCATGGAAGATCCCGTCTTTATCGTGTCAGTGGATCCAAATGATGACACAAAATTTATATGCTCAGGCAGATGTTACGACAGAAAAAACATCGAAAAAATGATGCGTATTCAAGGTGAATTATATGATCCGGGGTCTGGCCAAAAAGGATTAAAAAATCCATTTCTTGTTAGCAACCTTACAATGAAAAATACAATAGAAGCCTACAAAAGAGGTGAGACTGCTACGCCAATGAGTGAGCCCGTCATATATGTCTATCGCGGTGCTGACGGAGATATTTATTATGGCGAGAAAAGCTATGAGAAGCGGAGCTTTAATGATGAAGTCATTAATGAGTATCATTTAACCTTGATCAGTAATCTTTTCCTGCCTATCGAGTCTGATCCGCAGAAAAAGGCCGAACTGGATGCTGCTGCTGAAAAAACTGCACATGAAATGCCATATGATGCAAACCTTGATAATGCAAAATCTATTCCAAGTGAGAATGCCCATTCATGGCTGGCATCGGTAAAGTCAATCACCGATAGTCCAGTGATAAGAACTATTTTGTTTGGACTGGGGCTGGCTGCTGCCTGGCGTTTCCTGTTTTCATCAGGCACACGCAATCAACCCCAGACACCTCTGCCGCTGTCAGCAGATGGTCTCATTTGCGAACCACAGCGTGGAACCATGGCAATGGTTCAGGCACAACTTGCGGAAACGGCACAGTGGGATATTCCGGATAAATTTACAATCATAGAAAGTAACTTGGAATACAAAGAAGGTGAAGTCATTTTATCACAGGCAATAGAAGCCCTTATGCATGAAGCACCGATATTGCATGGCATGTATATTGATCTGCAACAATCTGAGGCGGAACGATTGCATTTTACCATTGTACCAGATCATGAACCGCCTGTTGAATTTTCGCCGGAAAAACACGAGATTTGCATTTCTGCGAGGTTACTTGAAACGAGTGAGGCATCACCAGAACAGAGAAAAAAATTACTTGATGGGTTAGCCTATTCAATTTGCCAGTCTTACGAGCCACTTAGCATAATGGAAAATGAAGGTGCCAACCTGAAAATTCATGCACGTGATGTTTTTATAAAAGATTTTAAGATGCTTAGTCTCATTATTAAACTGACAGCGTCCGATGCGAAACGCTGGACTAAAAGAGAGGAGAGCTTCATACAAGATCTTCTGGAAGAGATGCGTCGCTATGGAGGAACACCTGTAGATGACAATTGTGACCCCGTCGCCATGCTGCATACCACCGCAAAAACTATTCTTCAGCGTAGAAAGGAAAATGAGCCCATGGAGTATAAACCGAATGACGCTGCCTGTCGTCTTCTTATGCGAATACGTCGAGAAGGTGCGTTTCAGCTGGGAAGTGCTGTCTCAAACATTCGGCAATTCTACTGGACTGGCAAGGAAAGCGCCGCAAGAGAAGCCATGAAGACAGTAATCGCGCGAGAGTCGACAGAAAATACGGCATCGCGCAAACAGTAAGCGCCTCAGAAATGTTGTTTTTAGCTGTTTCGCGGCATGTTCGATGCAATTAACGGCAAATAGCAGCAAAATCAAGTCAATTATAAACAAAAACAACATTTCTGAGGCGCTTACGTTTACATGCCCGTAAATGAGCATTTAAAACGCATTTTCAACGCGGAGTTATCAAAAAAGACGAAGGTGCGGGATGTCAGTTTAGGTTAGCGCCATTGGTTTTTATTCTCATTTATCACTCTCAACCCTTCCCCGGCACCACCGACACTTGACACACAAACGTATTCGCCGCTTTGGAAAATTCAAAAGGCCGCGTATAAGCCATATGCACAAACATTTGCTGCGGCACATCAATCTCATCCGCAACAATCCGCAATTGCCAAATTTCCTCGCCCGGCGCGCCGACGATTTGTTTAAGCTGATGCGGTGGCACAAACGCTTGGCTAATGGGATGAATAAAATCGCTATTATATTCACGCAAAAACCAACGAAACCCTGTCGTCGCATTAGACGCTAATTGAATACGAAATTCACGCTGCGCGCCGGTCAATATGACTAAAGGATGCGCGGCCGTACAGGTCGGGATATCGGCGGGCGCGGCCAGCGCATGGCTGGCATGCAGCCCAGCTAACAGCACGGCATTCGTTAATACTTTCGTTAATACTTTTTTATACATGTGATATTTCCTTTATTTTAAAAGACAAAATTATTTTTTTTAGCGCCAGCGCCGAAACGTGCCCCTCCACCAATAAATACCAGTGACGACGATCCGCAAATTGCCGACATTTTACCGCATCTTTTTCAGTCATCAACACCGGCAAATCATCGTTAAAATAAATATCCGGGCGCCGATACAAATAATGATCAGGAAAAACATGCGACATCACATCAAAGCCTTCGCGCTGTAATACCTGGAAAAACCGCGCTGGATGACCAATCCCCGCCACTGCATGGATCATGCTACGCGGAAAATCTGCCAATGCCAAGCGCGTGCTTGGCTGGCATACAGATACCAGCGTTTCCGCCGACAACATAAAATCACGGCCACTTTCAATCACCACATCGACATGACGCAAACGCTTAATCGGTTCACGTAATGGACCTGCCGGCAACAAACCGCCATTACCAAAATGCCGTACGCCATCGACAATCGCAATTTCCAGCGTACGCTGCAAACGATAATGCTGCAAACCATCATCACTGATAATAATATCGCACGCATTTTGCATTAATAAAAATTGCGCCGCCGCCACACGATCAACACCCACCACCACCGGACAACCGGTACGCTGCAACAACAATACCGCCTCATCGCCCACCTCAGCCACAGCGCTGGTCGCGCTGACTTGACGCGGTAAGCGCTGTTGTTTACCCCCCACCCCGCGGCTGACGATGCCTGGACGAAAGCCTTGCACTTGTAACCATGCCGCCAACCAAATCACAAATGGTGTTTTACCCGTACCGCCCGTGGTGATGTTTCCCACCACAATGACCGGCACAGGCAGTGTCACTCGACGGAAAATACCCACGCGATAAAAAAAAGCACGCATGGCAACCACACCACGAAATAGCCATGAGAATGGCAATAACATAAGTGTGAGCCACGTATATTTTTTTTGATACCAATGGTCTTCAAGTCGTGCGCGCATCGCGGAATTGCAACCGATAAAGTTTGGCATACGCCCCTTCTTTTGCGAGTAATTCGGCGTGAGAGCCGGATTCAATAATATGCCCTTTTTCCATGACAATAATACGATTCGCATGCTCCACCGTCGACAAACGATGCGCAATCACCAGTGTGGTACGGTTACGCATAAATGTATCTAAGGCTGCTTGAATATAGCGTTCAGATTCAGTATCCAACGCAGAAGTCGCTTCATCTAAAATTAAAATCGGCGCATTTTTTAATATGGCACGTGCGATCGCCAAACGCTGGCGCTGACCGCCGGATAATAATACGCCATCTTCACCCACCAGCGTATCAAACCCTTGCGGTAAAGTTTCGATAAAATCGAGTAAATAAGCAGCTTTTGCTGCTGCGCGTATAGTCTCAGGTGTGGCCGTGGCAAACTGGCCATACGCAATATTATTGGCAATCGTATCATTAAATAACGTGATAGATTGTGACACGACCGCAAATTGATGACGCAAATCTTGCAAACGATATTCGCGTACCGATTTACCATCCAATAAAATATCCCCAAAATAATCATTATAAAAACGCGGTAACAAGCTAATTAAAGTTGATTTACCCCCACCCGAATGGCCCACAAATGCCACCACTTCGCCAGGCTGCACATGAAAACTAATATCATGTAACACATTACGTTCCGGCGTATAAGCAAATGTGACATGACGCAGTTCCAACTCACCGCGCGCATGCGCCAACACTTGTGTGCCGCTATCTTCTTCCGGTGGAATATCTAACATTTCAAATACGCTTTGCGCACCCGCAATGCCACGATATAAACGATTTTGCATGCTGGTTAAATCTTTCAGCGGTTTTAGCAACATCAGCATAGTCGCAATTAAAACTAAAAAACTCCCTGGAGACAAAATAGAATGATAAATATCATGCGCCGCGATGAATAAAGTAATGGCCAACGCCAATGCGGCAGCCAATTGTACGCTGGACGTACTGATAGAACGTGCCGCCACCACTTTCATTTCGCGTTGGCGATTGACGCGCAACGCTTTACTGAATCTCGCCATTTCATATGTTTCGCCACCAAAACTACGCACTTCGCGATAGCCTTCAATATTTTCTTCCGCAATATGCGTCAGATGCGCCATTGTCGTTTGAATAGACAAGCTCAAACGCCGCACGCGTTGGCTGGTATAGCGCATAATAACGAGAATCACCGGCATGATAATAAAATATAACAGCGAGAGTTTCCAACTGGTATAAAACATCACCACCAAAAGCCCAATGATCAAACACGTCGCTTGCACCGCCGTGGTCAATACATCTGCACTGGCATTGGCGACTTGTTCAACACTAAATAATATTAATGACAAAATGCCACCCGAACTCGCATTATCATAATAATGCGCAGGTAAACGCTGTAAATGTCGAAAAATATCTTCGCGTAATTTTAAAATGACCGTTCGCGATACCGATGAAATATTGTAATTGGAAACAAAGCTGGCGACGCCGCGCAACATAAAAACCGCCATCACCAGCCAAGGTACCCTTTGTAAAAAATCATGATCCTTACCGACCAAGCCCCGATTCACCAACGGCTTGATGAATGACGCAAACCACGCATCAATGCCGGAGTACAACATGCTCGCCAGCAATGCCAATAATAAATAATGCCCATAGCGACGCACATAGCCAAATAGGCGGCAATAAATATGCCAAGCATTGCCTAGGGCAGGCTTATCACGCATTAATCTTTCCTCTCTACCACAAAAACCGCTATGCTAGCATGATTTGATGAAAGGAGCCCTATCATGCATGCCTTACAAAACATTATCTCCACCGCCTACGCTCATCGCCAACAACTCAACATCACCCCTGAACTGGTTGCAGCCGTCGATAGCGCTATCGATTTGCTCGACTGCGGTAAATTGCGCGTTGCCGAAAAAATAGATGGCGTATGGCATACCCATGCATGGCTAAAAGAAGCCGTATTACTCTATTTTCGCCTACACCCCAATCAACGCATCGCCAGTGGCTGTCAGCAGTATTTTGATAAAGTTCCACTCAAATATGCGACCACCAGTGAAGCTGAGTTCGCCGCCAATGGCGTACGCGTTGTACCATGCGCCACCGTGCGCAAAGGCGCCTATATTGCCGCCAATACCGTCCTCATGCCCAGCTACGTCAACATCGGTGCGCGTATCGATAGCGGCTGCATGATAGACACCTGGGCAACTGTGGGGTCGTGCGCGCAAATTGGTAAAAATGTTCACTTATCCGGTGGCGTGGGCATTGGCGGCGTACTCGAACCCGTACAAGCAACCCCTACCATTATTGAAGACGATTGTTTTATTGGCGCACGTTCAGAAATTGTCGAAGGCGTGATTGTTGAAGCAGGTTGCGTGATTTCTATGGGCGTCTACATCAGCCAAAGCACGCGCATTTATGATCGCTTGAACGATAAAATTATTTACGGCCGTGTGCCCGCAGGCTCAGTGGTCGTACCCGGTAATTTACCGAGCGCTAATGGTAAATATGGCTTGTATTGCGCTGTCATCGTTAAACAAGTCGACGCGCAAACACGCGCTAAAACCTCACTCAATGCATTATTACGTGAAATCAATGAGGAAACCGTATGAGTGCCACGCTGGCATTATTAAAATCATTCATTGCCCGCCCCTCACTCACGCCCGAGGATGCGGGTTGTCAAACATTCATTGCGGCACGACTGGCAAAACTGGGATTTAATATAGAACATCTGCCTTTTGGCCATGTGAAAAATTTATGGGCACGTCGCGGCACGACTGCGCCCTTGATCGTATTTGCCGGACACACAGATGTGGTGCCGACTGGACCTTTAGACGAATGGCATAGCGACCCCTTCACGCCAACAGAACGCGACGGTAATCTATATGGTCGTGGCGCAACCGATATGAAAAGCGGCTTAGCGGCGATGATCGTGGCTGCCGAAAACTTTGTCCACGCGCATCCGCATCATACTGGCTCGATCGGTTTCCTGATCACCAGTGATGAAGAAGGCTCTGGCAGTGATGGCACGGTTAAAGTGATAGAAACCCTTGTAAAAAGAAATGAAAAAATTGATTATTGCATCGTAGGAGAAGCCAGCAGTGATCAGCACGTGGGTGACACTATTCGCATCGGACGGCGTGGCTCGCTGCATGGCACACTCACTGTCTACGGTCAACAAGGGCATGTGGCTTTCCCAGAAAAAGTCCGCAATCCCATTCATCTGAGTGCAGCCGCATTGGCTGAATTGGCTAACACGCAATGGGATCTAGGGAATGCATTTTTTCCGCCGACCACATTCCAAATTTCCAATTTACACGCGGGCACAGGTGCGCCCAATGTCGTACCCGGCACGCTAGATGTTTTATTTAATTTTCGCTTTGGGACGGCGAGCACCATCGCGCAGTTACAGCAGCAAACCAAAGCCATACTGACCAAACATCAATTAGATTATAATCTAGCTTGGCATTGCAATGCCTACCCTTTCCTAACTGAGCAAGGTAAATTAATTCAAGTTGTAGAAAACGTGATTCGCGATGTAACCGGCAGGATCACTCAACGCTCCACTGCCGGCGGGACATCGGATGCACGCTTTATTGCGCCAACGGGGGCAGAAGTGGTGGAAATTGGGCCGTGCAATGCCAGTGCGCATAAAATTAATGAGCATATCCGTATAGCCGATTTGGACATATTGCAGGAGATTTATCAGCGCGTGTTAAAAGAAATGCTATAACTGTTTAGCTGCTCAAGCTAAAAAAAACAGCAAACTGCCGAAGACTTTTTAGGCTGGATTTTTGCAACTTATTGATTTTTAACGATTTTTATTGGCGCCAACCCGCTTGTCTGTTTATGCCGCCTATTCACAGCGCAACCCTCACCTCGCCCCCAATATGCGCGCTGCGTGTTCCCGCATTACGCGACTCACGTGAGGATTGACCAACGAAAAGCCGTGAAAAACCGCCACACTCAGGCGCAGTAATAACATTTCGACATTCGCCACGACAGTCGCCGTACGTCGCCCGGTCAATGAATAAAACCCTTGGTCATTCAAACCGATCGTACCACCTTCTTTTAACGTCGCCACTGACTCGATTTGCGCTTCACGATCCACATAACGCACATGACGCACATCCGCATGACCCTTGACGATGAAATAAACGCTATCGACTGGATCCCCTTCCCGCACGATGCGCTCATTCGCTTGATATGTCCGTTCTTGCAAAAACCCTGCCAGAATGTCCGTCTCTTCATTGGTCAGATTGGCGAAGCACTGCTGCGCATGCAGAATTGCCGAACGTTTTATTAAATCAACCGTCCACTCATTTGCAATGTCAGTCATAAAATCCCCCTATCCGTGGCTATTTTGATGATATTACCGGAAGCGGCTTGTTGTTGCCAGTCTTACCCGCCTTATGCCAAGATAGCGATAGCTTTAATCGGAGTTAATCGGAGTAAGATATAGCTTCTCAGAAAAGTCTTTTGGCTTTTCGCGATGGGGGGCTTGGGGGGAGAATCGCG
>VFKI01000042.1 GCA_009885665.1 Gammaproteobacteria bacterium | reverse complement strand
GCTGGGCGCGCTGTGCGATTTGCAGGTCATGCGTCACCATGATCACTGCGGTTTGATGATCACGCTGCAACGCCATAAATAATTCAAGGACATTCTCACCATTACGCGGATCGAGATTGCCGGTCGGTTCATCGGCAAGGATACACACCGGGTCGGTGACCATGGCGCGCGCGATCGCCACACGTTGGCGCTCGCCGCCCGATAATTCGCCAGGCTTATGCTTGACGCGCGCCTGCAAGCCCACCGCTGCCAACAGCTTTTCTGCCTTAGGGGCAATGTCTTTAGGCGCCATGCCGCGAATTAATAAGGGCATGGCGACATTTTCTAACGCAGTGAATTCGGGGAGCAAATGATGAAATTGATAAATAAATCCAAGGTATTGATTGCGCATGGCCGATTTCGCCTTTTCCGATAAATGCGCAATCCGCTTCCCCGCCACGATCACTTCACCGGTTGAGGGTTTATCCAAGCCGCCCAATAAATGCAATAACGTACTTTTACCCGATCCCGACGTCCCGGCAATCGCTACCAATTCGCCCGGCTGCACGCTAAACGTCACATCCCGCAACACATTCACGGTGGCACCTGCATCGGTATAGGTTTTTCCCAGTGATTGACATGCCAATACTGGGGATGAAATAGGCTTATTCATACCGCAACGCCTCCGCCGGTTCAGTCCGCGCCGCGCGCAACGCCGGATATAAAGTGGCTAATAAACTTAAACTCAAGGCAACCAGACTGATATGCCACACATCACGCCATAATAATTCTGACGGCAAGCGCGTTAAACCAAAATACGCACTTGACGTTAATAATTCAACATTGAAAAAACGTTGTAAGCCATCGACCACTGCGCCAACATGACTGGCTAAAGCAATCCCGCCGACCACGCCCAGCAAAGTGCCAATCACGCCAATCAACGCACCTTGCACCATAAAAATACGCAAGATCATTGCCGGTGTCGCGCCCAAGGTACGTAAAATCGCAATATCGGCTTGTTTTTCATTGACCACCATCACCAAGGTACACACTAAATTAAATGCCGCCACGGCAACAATTAAAATTAAAATAATAAACATCATGGTTTTTTCCATACTGACCGCATGAAAAAAAGGCCCGAACGTATCGGTCCAATTACTCACCATCGCCGCCGGCCCCAATAATTGCGCTAAGGTCGCGGTCATCTGCGGTGCCGCATAAAAATTCGGGATCATGACATGAAGACCAGAAACGGATTGGCCGAATTGAAATAATTTTTGCGCAATAGACAAATGCATGAATGCCAGTTTACTGTCAAAATCAAAGCCATTGCCCGCATGAAAAATGCCACTGACGGTAAACCGTCTGAGGCGCGGATTAACACCTGCGATTGACACTGACGCTTCTGGCGTGACGACGGTAATTTTATCACCCGGCAACACACCTAATTTTTGTGCCAGATCTTGTCCTAAGATAATATTAAACGCATCCGGTGTTAAATCCGCTACACTGCCATTAATCATATCTTTAGAAAGATCATTAATCTTTTTTTCCGCACCGGGCAAAATGCCATCCACCAATACCGGTTGCACCATACCATTCGCCGTCAGCAACACCGTGCCCGCCACAAAAGGCGCAACCGCAGTCACATTTTTGGTTTGTTTAATCAACGCTTGTGTCTGCTGCCAATCCGCAATACGGCCATCCACACTGCCCACCGTCACTGGCGGCACCATGCCAAAGACTTGGCGTTGAATTTCGCGGTCAAAACCATTCATCACCGACAATACGGTAATCAATACCAATACCCCTAAAGCAATCCCGATCATCGACATCAAAGAAATAAATGAAATAAAATGATTACGCCGCTTCGCACGCGTATAACGTAAGCCAATAAAAAGTGCCGCGGGTCTAAACATGCTAGATATCCAAAGTAACGTTAAATAATTCACAAAAATTGCGCGTCGTGTGCTGAGCAACTTCTTCAAGCGTTATACCCCGCAATTGCGCGATAAATTCAGCAACATGCCGCACAAAGCCAGGATGATTGGGTTTACCACGATGCGGAATCGGCGCCAACCACGGCGAATCGGTTTCAATTAACATCCGCTCCAATGGCATATGACGCGCGACATGTTGAATCGTTTTGGCATTGGCAAAAGTCACGATACCCGAAAAAGAAATATAAAAACCTAGCGCCATCGCGGCTTCTGCCATATCCAGGTCTTCGGTAAAACAATGCATCACCCCGCCAATCGCTTGGGCATTTTCTTCTTCCAATAGCCACAATGTATCGGCTTTCGCATCGCGCGAATGAATGATCAGCGGTTTATTCACCGCCTTGGCCGCACGAATATGCTCACGAAAGCGCGCTTGTTGCCAGCGTAAATCGCCGTTACTGCGATAATAATCCAGCCCCGTTTCGCCAATGGCAATTATTTTTTCAGGCGCAGCAAGTGCAGCAAGCTCAGCCGCCGTCGGTTCCGTATCGACCACTTCATTCGGATGCAACCCCACCGAAGCCGAAACACACGCAAATGGCGCAATTTTAGTTAACATCTTGGGAAAATCATTGAGCGTCACACTGACACACAGAAAATGGCGTACATCATTGCGATTCGCCGATTCAATGACATTTTCTAAGCGATTATCAAATAAATTTAAATCCAGTAAATCAAGGTGACAATGTGAATCCACTAAAAACATGTCAAATTTTCCTTATGTGAAGCAACACGTCTTCCAATACCAGTTGTCGATTTAAATTCGGCGATAACGCTAGCCAGCGACGCGTTTTTTGTACGTATTCCATAGCGGCTAGCCACGCCCCACCCTGCGTCAATACCTGCTCACGCAGCCAACTTTGCAACCAATTTACTATCGTCAGCAACGATACTTTAGCTTGGTATTCCTTACTCGACCATTTTTCCGCAATCATCAACGGATCCATCTTTCCCGTCGCCATCGCATGCACTGCTTGTAAAAATGCGTCCTGCTCCGTCATATCCGCGACACGTTCACCCTGACCAAATTGCACAATTTGACAACGACTTTTTACTGTCGCGGGCAAACGCATATTTTCATCGGTCACTAAAATAAAAATCGTTGCCGAAGGCGGTTCTTCTAAGGTTTTTAATAACGCATTGGCCGATGCCGTATTCATCGCATCCGCCGGATCGATCACCACCACGCGGCGCGGCGCCAATAACGGCGATTGCGTCACGCGTTCGGCTAATGCACGCACAGCATCAACGCGAATCATACTGCCCGGTGTTTCTGGCGTAATTTTCATGAAATCAGGATGCGTGCCCGCTGTTAATAATAAACAGCCTTGACACTGCTCACACGCTTTTCCCAGCGCATCCGGCGCAGCACATAATAAACTACGCACTAATTGTTCCGCACACACATGCCGTCCCGACCCCACGCCGCCAACAAACAACAGCGCATGCGGCAAACGGTCTTGTTGTACGCTTTGCCAAAGTTTAGCGAAATTCATAACATTTCCAGCCGCCGCGCGATCGCTGCACAGACTTGCGCGGGCGTTTGCGTGGCATCAATAATACAAAAACGCGTAGGATTTTCATGCGCGCGTTGTAAATACGCCGCTCGTACTTGCGTAAAAAAAATTTCTTTTTCTAACTCTATCCGATCTTGACTGCCCGGCCGATTTTTAGCACGCGCCAAACCCAATGCGGGCTCAATATCTAATAAAAAAACGATTTCCGGCTGACAGTCGGCCACAATCCAAGTATCTAACCAAGCGATGCGTTGATAATCCACCTGTCGCCCGCCACCTTGATACGCATAACTCGCATCAACGAAACGATCACTGACAACCCACTTACCTGCTTGCAACGCTGGCTTAACCACATGCTGAATATGTTGCGCACGTGCGGCAAACATTAATAATAATTCCGTTTCCGGCGTAATCGATTCCGTCATATCCGTTTGCAATAACAGGTGGCGAATGTTTTCCGCCAGCGGCGTGCCGCCAGGCTCACGCGTTGACACCACTGTATGGCCGCGTTGCCTTAAAAAATCTACTAAAAACTGTATCACGGTGGATTTTCCCGCGCCTTCAATACCTTCCACGCTGATTATTTTTCCGCGCATCATCATCCTTTTTATTTATCAAATATCAATGGCAAAAATTGACGCGACAAATGATAACGCACCACATCATCATTAAAAAATTCAGTATGCGAACGACCCTGCTTGGCACGTGCAATGGCTTTTTTCTGTTCTGCCCAAGTGGCAGAAAAACGCGACGGTCCATTCATATCATAATTTTTAGCAACAAAATATAAATAATTATGATGCGCTGGGTGCATCACCGCTAAAATCGAATTTAATCCAGGAATGGCAATCGGCGTCGGCGGCAAGCCTTTGGTGACATAGGTATTATAAGGGCTTTTATGCAATAAATTCTCACGCGTAATCGTGCCATTAAAATGTGTGCCCGCCGCATAAATCACCGTAGGATCAAATTGCAACAACATGTTTTTACGCAAGCGATTGATGAGCACACCCGCAATAATGGGACGCTCATTGGCTAAACTGGTTTCTTTTTCAACCAGTGAGGCAGCCGTTAATGCTTGCGCAGGAGTTGAAAAAGGTAAGCCCGCTTCACGCCCATGCCACGCGCTCTGTAAATTTTTCTGCATTAATTTAAAAGCTTTTTTAAGGATCACCATATCCGATGTTCCCTTGACAAACAAATACGTGTCAGGAAAAAACCACCCTTCTGGATTTAACGTAGGCGCGCCTAAGCGTTGCATAATTTTCACATTACTGAGCGTTTCACTGGTATGGGTGAAATCACTGTCATTATTCAGCGCGCGGCGCAAATGTGCAAAATTCCAGCCCGCTACGATGCTAAATGAATGAAAGAGCATGCCGCTACCGCTGGTGATTTGCGTCAACAATGCATTGGGACGGAGGCCTTTGGGAAATAAATATTCGCCCGCTTTAAGCTGATGGCGATCATGACGTAAAAAAACTAATAATTCAAAAAATCGCGGATGCTTGATAATATCAAGTAGATAAAGATCGTGTATGACTGAATTGATCGATGCACCGTCAGCAACAGTGTAGCGGACACCTTGATCCACTTTGACCAACGGCGTCCGCAAAAAAACCACCCACGCCCCCAGCAAGCCCAGACAGACTGCCAGCAAACACAGCGAAACAACTAACCCTACGCGCTGCGTCATGCGTCGCATATCAATCACGCATCCGGCGGAAAATTAACGTGCCATTTGTGCCACCAAATCCTAAGGAATTGGACAGCGCAACATCAATATTACGTTGTTGTGCCGTGTGCGGAACAAAATTCAAATCACAGCCTTCATCTGGATGATCAAGATTAATCGTTGGTGGCGCAACATTATCACGAATCGCTAAAATACTGAAAATCGCTTCAATTGCACCCGCTGCGCCTAATTGATGGCCTATCATCGATTTAGTCGAGCTCATCGCTAACGCATAAGCATGATCACCAAAAGCATGTTTCACGCCTTTGACTTCCAATACATCACCCATCGTCGATGTGCCATGCGCATTAATATAATCAACCGCGTCAGGATTCAAGCGCGCATCACGTAACGCCGCTTGCATAGCCAGTGAAATGCCCAGACCGTCAGGATGCGGCGCGGTCATATGCGACGCGTCCGCACTCATACCAAAACCCACGAGTTCCGCATAAATATGTGCGCCGCGTTGCTTCGCATGTTCGAGGCTTTCTAAAATAACAACACCGGCGCCTTCACCTAACACAAAGCCATCGCGATCACGATCCCACGGCCGGCTCGCTTGTTGTGGCGCCTCATTACGCGTTGATAAAGCGCGCATTGCCGCAAACCCGCCTATGCCCAATTTACTGCTCGCCATTTCAGTGCCACCCGCCACCATCACATCGGCATCACCATAAGCGATCGTGCGTGCTGAAAAGCCAATATTATGTGTCCCTGTCGCGCACGCTGTCACCAAGGAAATATTCGGGCCGCGCATGCCATATTGAATAGAGATATTGCCCGCAACCATATTAATGATCGCCGACGGAATAAAAAAAGGTGAAATACGGCGAGGGCCGTTTTCTATTAATACTTCATGGGTTTTTTCTATCATCGGCAACCCGCCAATGCCTGAACCCACGGCGACACCTATACGATGCGCATTTTCTTCTGTCACCGTTAAACCGGCATCTTGAATAGCTTCTGTGGCGGCAGCCATGCCATATTGAATAAAGATATCGCGCTTGCGTGCTTCTTTTTCCGGCATAAATTGTGTTACATCAAAGTCGCGCACACGACTACAAATGCGGCAGCTTAAATCGCTGGCATCAAAATGATCGATAGCGGCAACACTACTTTTACCCGCGAGAATGGCAGGCCATGTGGCGGCAACAGTATGGCCTAATGGCGACACCATCCCTAAGCCGGTAATGACGACACGCTGTCTGTTCACGTTTCACCTCTCAAGCCAACTGAAAACTGACTTACCGTCCCTCACCCGTCCGGCGGCTTACGCCGCCTGACGACCTCTCCCGCAAGCGGGAGAGGGGAAAAAGCGCTTTTGCGTCAATTAACCTTTGCTGGCTTCTTCCATATGGGAAGAAATGTAATCAATTGCTTGTTGGATCGTCGTGATCTTTTCAGCATCTTCATCTGGAATTTCAGTTTCAAACTCTTCTTCCAGCGCCATCACTAATTCGACGGTGTCGAGAGAATCTGCACCCAGATCATCTACAAAAGATGCATCATTACTGACTTCATCTTCTTTGACGCCCAACTGCTCAACAACAATTTTCTTAACGCGCGATTCAACTGTACTCATGATTTACTTTCCCTCTCCGTACGATTAGTAAAAAAATTTATCTCTATACACATGTGCAGTGACAACTGCTGCTCAGTTTATTGGAAAATTTATAAATATCAAGTTCTTTATGCATATTCACACCTGCATTCTTCACAGACAAGCTGGCTTGAAAATGCATTTTATCTTAAAAATCAACAAGTTACATGGTTGCCACGCTCAAAAGGTAACTATTCAGCTGGGGCTGCATTTTGCAGAAAACGGCCAGATTTGAGCCAAGGTTTTGTGAAAAATGGATGAAAAAGCGGCGCATGCATCACAATATACGAG
>VFKI01000023.1 GCA_009885665.1 Gammaproteobacteria bacterium | reverse complement strand
TACAACATGGCGGACACACGCTTGCTAGAACTGGATGCACTACGCAACGAATTAAAACAATACTTGGACAACAATGAGCTCGCACTTATTGAAAAAGCCTGCGCACTGGCCACGCATGCACACGAAGGCCAAAAACGCTACACCGGCGAACCTTACATCACACACCCTTTTTCAGTCGCCTACATTCTAGCGGAAATGCGCATGGATCCGCAAACCATCATGGCCGCCATTCTTCACGATGTACTGGAAGACACTTCCGTCAAAAAAGAAGATCTTGCTACAGAATTTGGCCAAGAAGTGGCGGACATGGTCGATGGCGTCACCAAACTGACGCAAATGGAATTTGCCAGTCGCGCACTGGTGCAAGCCGAAAACTTTCGTAAAATGATTATGGCCATGTCGCGCGACATCCGCGTCATATTGGTGAAACTCGCCGACCGTCTGCACAACATGCGCACCATCAGTTCGCTGCGCCCAGAAAAACGTCGTCGCAAAGCGCGCGAAACGCTGGAAATCTTTGCACCTATTGCCAACCGTCTCGGCATGCATGCCTTTCGCATTGAATTCGAAGAGCTCGGTTTTGCCGCACTCTACCCTAACCGCTATCGCATTATAAAAGCAGCCATGCGTAAATCGATAGGCGGTCGACATGAAATTATTCAATTAATCGACCAAGACATTCGCGCGCGCCTCAAAAAAACCAATATTCCCATTCGCTCACTGTCTGGTCGCGAAAAACATGTCTACAGCATTTATCGAAAAATGAATGAAAAACATTTATCATTTTCTGAAATGATGGATATGTATGGATTTCGCGTTATCGTTGACAAACTGGACACGTGTTATCGCGTACTTGGCATGTTGCACAACTTATACAAACCCTTGACGCAACGTTTCAAGGACTATATCGCCATCCCCAAAGCCAATGGTTACCAATCACTCCACACCGTATTATTCGGCCCCTACGGCGTCCCCATCGAAGTCCAAATCCGTACCGAAGAAATGCATCGCACTGCTGAATATGGCATTTCAGCGCATTGGCTCTACAAAACTGAACGTCCCAAACACAGTGAAACCGAAGCACGTACGCGCGAATGGTTGAAAGGCGTACTGGAAATGCATCACAGCGCAAAAAACTCTTTAGAATTCATTGAAAATGTAAAAACTGATTTATTTCCGGATGAAGTGTATGTGTTTACACCTAAAGGCAGCATCCTCGAATTACCCGCCAATGCCACCGCCGTCGATTTTGCTTATGCCATTCATTCTGACATTGGCAACACGTGCGTGGCGGTCAAGCTCGATCGAAAATTATCCCCCTTAAGCACGCCGCTCACCAATGGCCAGCAAGTGGAGGTGATCACTTCTCCCGGCGCACGGCCTAATCCAACGTGGTTAAATTTCGTCGTCACAGGTAAAGCGCGCAGCAATATTCGCCATTTCTTGAAAAAACAACAACGCGATGAATCCATTGCGCTAGGGCAACGCTTGCTGGAAAAATCTTTGCAAAGTTACGACTTATCACTCAAAGATATCTCATCGACACATCTAGAAACCGTTTTACACGCCGCTGGCCTCGAATCCATCCAACGTTTATATGAAGAAGTGGGGCTTGGCAACCGCACCGCGTTACTGGCCGCTAAACAATTAGCGCGCACCAACGGCGTGCTTGAACGCAGCGTCGCAGATACAGAAGCGCCACGCACTGCTAAATCATTATGCATTCGCGGCACAGAAGGTATTATTATTACTTATGCAAAATGTTGCCGCCCCATTCCCGGCGACCACATCACCGGGTTTATCGAACCCGGCCGCGGCGTAATCGTACATATTGAATCCTGTCCTACGCTGGATAAATATCGTCGCCAACCCGATCACCTCATTCCACTGCATTGGGAAGAAAAAATTCATGGCGATTTCCCAGTGGATTTATCCATCGACATTCACAACCGTCGCGGCAGCCTGGCCAGCTTAATGCAAGTAATTTCAGATGCGGATTCGAATATCGAGCAGATTAATGCTGAAGAATTTGATGACAACCATTTCGCTGCATACATCACACTCACCGCTAAAAATCGCAAACATCTGGCCAAAGTGTTACGCAGTATCCGTAAAAATAAAAATGTGATTCGCGTCGCTCGCTTAAAGCCCGGTTCACGACGTAAATTACAGACGCGAGTCGAGTAAGGCTATGCAGCATAAACCACCTCTCCACCCCTTACCGTCATCACCACATCAAATTTATCATCCAACACAACAAAATCGGCATCCATACCGACTGCCAATTTTCCTTTCTGCGGCAATCCCAACACATTCGCTGGATTGGTACAGGCAAATTGAATAATCTGTTGCAGCGTGCAATCGGTATAATTCAGCATATTGCGCACCGCTTGCGGCATCGTCAACGTACTGCCAGCGAGCGCACCATCCGCCAAACGCGCCACCCCTTTTTCCACGCTAACCGCTTGGCCACCCAAATCAAACTGACCATCCCCCAAACACGTTGCGCGCATCGCATCACTGACCAACACTAATTTTTCTGGTTTTTTTAAGCGTAATGCAAGTTTGATAATGGCCGGATGCAAGTGCACACCATCGACAATCAATTCTGCGACCACTTGATCGGCTAATAATGCCGCGGTGACAACACCCGGTTCGCGATGATGCATCGCACGACAGGCATTAAATAAATGTGTCATATAATGGCAACCGGCGTGAATGGCGGCTTCTGCTTGCGCAAAAGTTGCATCGGTATGTCCCATCGAGGCAATTATATTTTCTGAAACCAAATAAGCAATCAATGCGGTTGCATCGGGGATTTCAGGCGCGAGTGTCACCAGGCGCACGGCGTGGCCGGACGCTTGCTGCCATTGCTTAAATACATCAATATTTGGCGCTTGAATATGTGCCGCGGCTTGCGCACCTGCTTTATTCGCTGAAATAAACGGACCTTCGAGATGAACACCTAAACACTGCGCACCCGGTAAATTGGATTGTTGCATACAGGCAGCAACATTATGCAACGCAGCATTTATTTCACTCGCTGACGCCGTCATGGTCGTAGCCAAAAAACCCGTCGTCCCCATCGCCGCCAATGCGTGTGAAATTTTAATTAACGCCGCCGGTGTCGCATCCATCACATCAGATCCATGACTGCCATGAACGTGTAAATCAATAAAACCCGGAATAACATGATAATTGGCGGGAAATTCAAAATAATTTACACTGTTAACACGCGTTTTTTTTAACACGATTGCCGCAATGCGCGCACCCTGTGTGGCCAATACGCCCTTATCGATTATGCCATTCGGCGTATATATTTTTGCACCGGCAACCATGATACTTACCATGTCTGCGTTACCTTGGATAAATTCACCGGCGCATCGGGATCTAAACCACGCGCCCCCGCTAAACGCGCCATCATGATATAAAATGCTTGAATCATCATCAGCGAATCACACAATGGATGTATGCTAGGGGGGAGCGGTAATTTCACTGCCGAGGTTAGCGCAACATCCGTCGCCGTTGTTGCCAGCATCACCCGTGCATCCAATGCTTCTAAACGCTGCGCCATTGTTAACATAGACGCTAAAGCGGCATCTTGTTGCGCAAACAGCAGTATCGGAAATGCTTTTTCAATTAAGGCAAAAGGTCCATGCAATAATTCTGCGCCACTAAAAGCTTCTGCGTGAATTCTTGCTGTTTCCTTATATTTTAAGGCCGCTTCCTGTGCGATAGGATAACTGGCACCGCGACCAATCACCAAGGTATTGTGTGCAGGTAAATACGTAGTCACTGCGGCCGACCAATCACACGCCGCAGCCGCCACTAAACTCTCCGGCAGTGCATGCAATGCGCGATGTAAAATAGTATCTTGCTGTAAAATTGCAGTGAATTGAAGCAATGCCGCTAACGTTGCTAAATAACTTTTTGTTGCCGCCACCGCTTTTTCAGCACCCGCATGCAAGGGCACAACATATTCTGCTGCCGCTGCCAACGGTGAATTCACTTCATTCACCAACGCAACCGTCAACGCGCCACCCGCACGCGCCGCTTGCATGACACTCACCAAATCTGGGCTTGCGCCCGATTGTGATAAACCCAAAACAAAAGCATTTTTTACATGTAATTTTGCTTCGTATAAGGTGATCACTGAAGGCGCGGCTGTTGCTGTTACCCAGCCAGCACGCATTTCCAATACATACTTAGCAAAAGTCGCCGCATGATCTGAGCTACCGCGTGCAATCGTCATCGCAAACGGCGGCGGTTGTAATTTAATACGCGCCACAATATCAGCCCAAATTTTTTGATTAGCGGAAAATTGTGCCGCGATCACGCTTGCTGAAGCACGCGCTTCTTGTTCCATCATTGTTTCATTTGTCAGGTTTACCATGCTTTATTTCGCTCCAACGCAACATGTTGACGAATCAACCATAAGGCACCCGCACACGCATCCGCTTTTGCGGGCACTAAACGCGCACGTAAATCTTCACTCAACCATGGCAATAAAAATTCAGCGATGCCGCCCGCCAAACTGCAGGGTAAAACATAGCCTTCTGCTAATTGGTGTTTATGTAATACTACACCTAATAAATCAATTGCCGCCGCCGCTTGCTGCATTAATTGCACCGCGTCAGATTGATTGTCTTCCGCTTGTCTTATCACCAATGGCGCAAGACGCGCAAATTCACTGGAATTTGCACGATTTGCCCAAGTTGCAAATTTCTCAACGTCGGCATTAAAAAAATCAAATACACTTTCAACCAAGCGGGATGCATTTGCACGCCCATCTAACCAATGGAATGTCAGGCGTGCAGCCTGTAATCCCAACCACGCACCACTGCCATCATCATCTTGCGGAAAACCCCAACCCCCTACTTGAAGGGTTTTACCTTTTTGCACCTGAAAACCCAGTGAGCCTGTACCCGCAATAATAATGGCGCCTTCTGCGCCCGCATGCGCGCCCAAACACGCCGCATGTGCATCGGTAATCAAACGTAAACTGGCGAAATCATGCGTATAGGCTAAAAATGCAGTCACGGCTTCCTTGACTTCACAGCCGGCCAAGCCTAGCCCCATATGAAAACGCAGGTTTTTATCCTCCAGTCGCAATCCCGCCGCATCAAGTGCCGTTTGTAATGCTGTGCGAAGCGCATGCCAGGTCGCATCGACTGACAAGCGGATATTGGCAGAGCCACCCCTGCCACTGCCTAATAATTCACCCGCGGCATTTTCCATGCGTAATGTTAAACGCGTTGCACCCCCATCTACGCCTATATATATATCTTGCACCCTCAACCTCTTCTCAAAATATCGCTTAATGGTACGCGCACTTCGCCCGTAGTATTTTCACGTCGAAACGCATGCGCATAAATAATTTCCATTGTGAGTGCATACACACCGTCTTGTTGCGTCAAATTTTCGAGACGCTGCTGCGTTTCGCGTGTCGGCAGCAGCATAGCTGTTGCACATAATTCATGATACAGTTTAGCGAGATCTCGATACGTTAACGTAATATATTCCACATCCAATACTGGATAAGTGAATCCCGCCGCCACCAATGCATCCCCCGTATTGTGCATGTCTTCACGCGCGAATGGCAGCGGTATATCTAAGCCTAACAATTCGCAACACGTATCTAAACCCAAGGTCGTCAGCGCCAGCACGCCACCCGGCCGCACCCGCTGCGCCCAAGTATGTAATGCTGCTTCATGCTGGCACCAAGGTAAGACTAAATTCGCCACGCATAAATCAATCGAAGCCTCGGCGACGGGCAATTGCGTTGGCGGCGCCACAATCCATTCCGCCAAAGACATGGATTGCGCACGCGTATGTGCCAACATCTCAGCAGATTCATCCGTCGCTATCAAACGCGCATGGCTATAGCGCGCAGCAAGGCGGCGCCACATATTGCCACTACGGCAATTGACTTCCAGCAGTGTCTGCGGCTGCAGCATGATGGGCGCGAGACGCGCATCTAAACCTTCTGCCGCTGCATCTGCAATTACTGCGGCTTCTGCATAATCAAGTGGAGACAACACGATGCCCTCATTGTTATCCTGGTTATTACCCTTTACCTGTATTCTGTGCGGTCAACGATCAGACCGCTCGCAAGACCTTTGCCAGGGCTGCTGGGATGCACTCCCCCATTGGCATGACGGCTGTCCGCGCTGCGCCAATCCATTACGCCATGCGCCGGCTAATACTTTGTGTGGCGCATGCCAAACAAAACCACCGCCCTTTCGGCATACCTTTGCCTTATTTTTTTATCGTGCGCCGATCGTTCATTTAATTACGCAACTCAAATTTCAGCATGCCTTTATTCATGCCCGCGTACTCGCCGAACACATGCGCGAAAAAATTTTGACGGATTGGTATCGCAATACGCCGCTACCCAGTGCGATATTGCCTGTGCCTTTACACCCTAGCCGTCAACGCAGCCGCGGCTTTAATCAAACCGTTGAACTCGCGCGCCATCTCGGTTTGCCCATCTTAGTGGAATCTTGTCAGCGCCGCAAACCAACGCGACCGCAAACTGATCTTAAAGGCGCCGCACGGCGCGCTAATTTGCGTGATGCGTTTGTGCTTGACGAACGTTTTATCCAGCGTTATCAAGGGCGGTCTATTGCGGTATTAGATGATGTCATCACCACCGGCAATACCGTGCGCGTTTTGTGTGAATTACTCACGCGACATAACATTGGGCCGATTGATGTATGGTGTTGTGCTCGGCAAGGGTAATAGGCGGTTATTGTCAATAAATATTATTGACAAGCAAGGATACATGTTCTATAAATAGAAAGAGGGGGGTTAAGGTGATCAAGATTGTCGAAGTTGATGAGCGTATAAAGAAATCCTTTCATAAAATCCCTTTGCCGGCATTCCGCACCAAAGTATTTTTTGTATAAATCGAGGCAAAAATGGGTTTTAAAGCGCAGTTTACACTCAAGTAAATGAGCATTTAAAACACATTTTTAACGAAGAGTTATCGAAAAAGACAAAGGTGCGGAATGTCGGCCTTTGCCCATCAAGAAAAAGTTGTTTACCTGGGTTGCGGCTGTTGAAGAAAGGGGGCTTAACGAGGTGAGAAAAATACCCGGATACCATGATGAGCCATTAAAGGGACATCGACAAGGCCAGCGATCTATACGTCTTAACAGGCAATGGAGAGCAATCTATAGGATTGTGAATGCGAAAATAGAATTTGTACTTATCGAAGAGGTGACACCACATGACTACTAAAAAGTCCACAGCTGCGCGAGAGCTGCTTAAGGATGTGATGACGTCTTCATTTGGAGAGTTTGTTAGGGATATCCGGGAATGCGATGAAATATCCCAAACGGAGCTTGCAAAGCGTATGCACGTCTCCCGTCAGTTTATGAGTGCGATTGAAAAAGATAAGGCCAATATCAGTCTGGAGATGGCTATTAAAATTGCCCGTGCGCTGGGTTATCCATATGAAGCTTTCGTCGAAGTATTTTTAAACGATATGTTAAGAAAATCCGGAATAAAGAAAATTGTTCATTTGGAATCTAAGGCTGCCTGATACAGAGGCAAGGCGTGTGGTGCGGAATGTCGGTTCTACCCTATCTTTTGTAGTCAATACTATTAAGGTGTATAATTCTGCGTTCTTAACGCAACCGGAAAATCATAATGCAAGATTACTTTCTCTTTCTTCAACACCATATCGCATTAACCGCCGCCGTCATCGTTGTCATCTTGCTGGCCGTGGTGATCGAATTCATCCGCCTGCAACGTGGCGCAAAACGTTTATCCCCGACGGAAGCCGTCATGCTGATCAATCGCGCCAAAGCGGCCATCATCGATGTACGCACCCCCGCGGCTTTTGCCAGTGGCCATATTACAGCCGCCATTTCTCTGCCGGCTGCTGAATTGCCCGACAGCAAGAAAATCGAACGCTTACGTAATCAACCCGTTATCGTCATCGCGACGAACGAAGCGGATGCCGCGCGCAGTGTCACGTTATTAAAACAGCGCGGCTTCGACAGTCAATTGTTAGCGGGCGGCATCAACGCCTGGCGTGATGCAGGTTTGCCCCTTATAAAAGGATCTACCTGAATCTAATTACAAAAGATGTATCTCCTATACAGCGTAAGGTAAAGCTGCGATGGGGAGGGTGTCGGGAGGGGAGAAAGCGCAGCTCTCTCCTCCTGACGCTCGTCAATGCAGCTTGCTGCGGACTTCAGTTCTTCAACCCTATCTTTTTTAATAAATACCTAAGGATGATAGACAATGGCAAGAATAGTGATTTATAGTAAAGCCGTCTGCCCCTATTGTGAATGGGCAAAACAATTACTCGACAGTCACGGTGCATCCTACACTGAATTTCGCATAGACCAAGATGAAGCCAAACGCGATGAAATGTTGCGCCTAAGTAATGGCCGACGCACTGTGCCGCAAATTTTTATTAATGATCAACTGATCGGTGGTTATGATGATCTTTCCGCTTTAGATAAAGCGGGCAAACTTCTCCCTTTACTCAATCAATAAGGATCTTAGCAATGTCTGAAACCCTGAACACTGCCACTGGCAGCCAACCAAAATTTGAAATTCAACGTTTATATGTCAAAGATGCTTCTTACGAAGCGCCTAACGTGCCCCATACGTTCGAAGAAGAATGGAAGCCAGAAGTTGAATTAAACTTAGAAACCAAGACGAATCGCATCAAAGACAACTTCCACGAAGTCGTGTTGACCATTACCGCCACCGTCAAGAGCAATAAGAAATCTGCCTTTGTTGTCGAAGTTCATTATGCGGGCATTTTCGAAATTTCTGGTTTACCCGATGAACAATTGAAACAAATGCTCGGCAGTTTTTGTCCGAACATTTTGTTCCCTTATGCACGTGAAGTTATTTCTGACCTCGTGGTGCGTGGCGGTTTCCCACAATTGATTTTGGCACCTGTCAATTTTGATGCTTTATATGCTCAGCATTTGAATAGCCAAACACAAAAGGACACGACGGAAACAGGCACCGTTATTCATTAAAATGGAATAAACATGAAAAAAATTGCCATTCTAGGCGCCGGCTCATGGGGGACGGCGCTGGCACTACATTTCGCGCGTTGCGATATGCAAGTGCGGCTATGGAGTAATGATCGCGCGCAGATAGAAAGCATACAGCGCACGCGCTGTAACAGCGCTTATCTGCCGCACGCTTTTCCTAATAACTTACAAGCTGTCATCGCATTGGCAGAGGCTATTCAAGATGCCACGTATATTTTGATTGCGGTGCCTTCAGGTGCATTTCGCAGTGTGGCGCAAAGCTTGCAGCCATTGCTCGATGCGCATACTGGCATTATTTGGGCAAGCAAAGGCTTGGATCCCAACACGGGTCAGTGTTTACATGAAATTGCCATAGAAATATTGGGAAAAACACGGCCGTATGCGGTATTGTCCGGCCCTACATTTGCGCGTGAAATTGCGCAAGGCTTACCTGCCGCTGTTGCGCTTGCCAGTCATCCTGCCGATTACGCCATCTCTCTTGCCGCAGAATTAAATCACGCTCACTTACGCATTCAGGCCTGCGCCGACATGATGGGCACACAAATGGGGGGCGTCATCAAAAATGTCATTGCGATCGCCGCTGGCATCAATGATGGTTTACAGTTAGGCGCCAATGCACGCAGCGCGTTATTGACGAATGGTTTAACCGAAATGATTAGCCTCGGCACGGCGATGGGCGGTAAACATGACACTTTTATGGGATTATCTGGTTTAGGCGATTTAATTCTGACAGCCACTGATGATCAATCGCGTAATCGTCGATTTGGCCTTGCCATCGGCCGCGGCGAAGACAGCCAACAAGCAGAAACAGCGATCAGCCAAGTGGTCGAAGGCAAGCACAATGTGGCGCAAGTCATTGCCCTTGCACAGCGTTATGATATACACATGCCAATTGTCGCAATGGTTTTTGCTGTGTTAAATGGTGAAGTGACGCCGCGACAAGGGATGCAGCAATTATTGGAAAATAAGATGCATGCGGTGGTGACGGCGAAACAGATTGTGTCATAACATGCGCCCTCACCCGCCGCCTGGCGGGTGCGGGTTCGCACTCAATCATACATCAGCTGATCCATCGGCGTAATGCCGCCGCGCGGCGTTGATTGCGCCAATTCATGCAACACATCAGTCATACACAATAAGCGCAGCACATCCGGGGTAATATCATCGAACGCAACGCGATTACCCAACAGCGATCCTTCCGCTTCCTCAAAATTCGCGCCCAAACCGTAGCCCAGACACAACGAACACAATTGATCGGCACGCCGCGCAATGCCGGGCAATAATCCCGTTGACGAAAAAACCTCATCCAGCGTGAGCGGACGGCCATTTAAACTAAAGTTAGCGCCCATGGCACGCGCCACTTTGGCTAATTTTTCTGATATATCTGCCATGCTTATCGACTCCACCAAGGTTTGGCAATTTTACGCGGACCGGCAATATACGCGCGCAACCAACGCGAAAATACCGCAACCGTAAAACCATAGCGCTCCAACGCGGCAAAAAATGCAGTGGTTAACACTGCAACCGCAAACGTCCACAAGCGAATATGAATTAAAAATAAAAATAACGGAAAACACGCGCGATAATCCACAATCCAGAGTCGAACATTTCTTGCTGAGTCGCGCCAATGTGCCATGTCAAGTTTCCTATAAATGTTTAATGATAAAAAAATAGGGTATAAGGTTGCGATGGGGTGGGTGTCGGGAGGGGAGAAAGCGCAGCTCTCCCCTCATGACGCTCATTTCATGCAGTTTGCCGCGTACTCAGTTCCCCTGCCCTATCTTTTGTAGTAGATACCTGAATGTCTTATCCTAATACGCTTGACACAGACTTACAATTCCTGATTCAATCAATCTCAATCATTTCCACTTCTATGACAGACGTTTCAGGATATTTTGCCTTATGAAACTCAAGATCGCGGCGATTATTTCAGCCATGCTTTATCTTTGCACGCAATTGACCGCGTGTGCACCTTTGCACGCCTCCACACCGCCCCCCGACCCAATGCAAGATTCCTTGTCGGAAGCATCGTTTTCTGTCAGCCGCGCAATTTCGAGCTTGTCCGAAACAGCGCAAGCCGCGCACCCGCTGCCGCCGACTGCACCGCCGCCAGCGCCTGCCAGTTACGGCATGGCAGGGCTCACGTCCGTCGACTGGTCAGGACCCGTTGAACCTTTAGTGCGTGAAATTGCCCACGCCACCGGCTATCGTTTACGCGTACTCGGTGCGCCCCCCGCCATTCCAGTGTTAGTAACGGTATATGACAAAAACATGATGATTGCCGATATTTTACGTGATGTCGGCTATCAATGCGGCCGACGCGCCAATGTATTGGTTTTCCCCGGCAGCCGCGTTATAGAGTTACGCTATGCAAAGAATTAATCTCGCCGCGTTTCTGTTAAGCAGCCTATTACTCACCGGCTGTGCGTCACATCGTGCTGCTGACACCAACACATTAGCAGGCTTACAAGCATTGGCCACTTCGCAAACAGGCATTCCGGATGCGAGCGGCGGCGTCGGTCACATCCGTCGTCAAGCTTTGGAAGATACCGCCTTATCCCTCGGTGCCCAAGGCGGGCTAGCGTGGGCGGCAGATGAAATCGACGGCCGTCTTGAAAAAGATCGTTGGCAATTGGAAACCATCTACAACTTTAATGGCATGTTATTACCACACGCCGTTATGCCACCGGTATTGGTCGAAAGTAACAACAATGCCAATCTTGCTGATCCTGACACTTTGCGTGTTTCGGATAAAACCTATGAAATCGTCAAACAAGCGCGCTTTGTCACGACGCCGCCCAATTGGCGCGAATATATTTGGCTGCACTATAGCAAACCTGCGTTGCCTGATCGCGTATTGTTACCGCGCACTAACGCCGAACGTAAGCTGTGGCGTGACGCGGTGAGTCGTGGCTGGCAAAAAGGCATAGAGCAAGCGTATAGCATTTTTCAGCAAAATCTAGCGCGTTTAAAACGTGATTACAGCGGCATGATCCTCTATCGTAAATTATTGCAAGAGCATATGGTCAGCGCACCTTATGTCTCGCATACTGATTTAGGTGTGACAGGTGATGGTGCTAACATGCATATCAATGACCAAGTATTGCGCATTACCGTACTGCCGAAATTGCAGACGGATAGCAATAGCTGGCACGCAATTGTGGTGAAACATGACTGATACGCACTTACCAGGTGACAACTATTTCGGATGGCTACTCGGGCCAAGCCCTCGTTACGCCACCAAAAGGGGAGAATCGCGATTCTTCCCCTTTGGAAACCCCCATCGCGCAAAGTCAGGTTACTTCTGGCCGCGCTGATATTTTTTGGAGATCGTGCTGAATGGTTACGCCGGGTGACTTTATTTTTCCGCATGAGCCGATTCGCTTAGCGATTGAGACGGCGGATGAGATTTTGATGCACAGCGTCAAGCTAGGCGCGTCTGACATCACCTTCCAAACAGATGAACCGATTATTGCCGAAATTTATGGTCGCTTACGCCGTGTCACGCGGCGCAAGCTCTCCAATCCGGAAGTGGGCGATGTCATTAATGCGATTTATGGCCCCAACGGCATGGCGCAGCTGTTGTCAGGCAAGGATATTGATACGCATTATGAAATACGTCCAAATCGTTCGGATCGCTATCGATTTCGTATTAATGCCACCGCGTGTCAAGTCGAAGGCCATGATGGCATACAAATTACCGCGCGTACCATTCCCTCCGAACCACCGCGTTTAGACAGCATGAAATTGCCGCAAAATATTTTACAAGCGCTGATGCCAGATCAAGGCGTGGTCTACATCACGGGTGCAACCGGTTCGGGTAAGAGCACGCTACTTGCCGCCATCATTCGCACCATTGTGGAAGACCCAGAAAGCCACCGTAAAGTTTTGACGTATGAAGCGCCGATCGAATTTGTGTATGACTCGGTTGAAAAAATTTCCAGCGTCGTCAGCCAATCAGAAATTCCGCGTCATTTGCCGAGTTTTGCGGCGGGTGTGCGTAATGCGTTGCGGCGTAAACCGCGGTTGATTCTAGTGGGTGAAGCGCGTGATGCCGAAACGATAGGCGCAGTCATGGAAGCCGCCATGACGGGTCACCCCGTTTACACCACGCTGCACAGTAATGGTGTGGCAGAAACATTGCGTCGTTTAGTCACCTCATTTCCGGCCGAAGAACGCCATGGCCGCACGATTGATATTATTGAAACCATCCGCTTAGTTGTTTCGCAGCGTTTGGTGCCGACCGTTGATGGCAAGCGCGTGGCATTACGTGAATATTTAGTGTTTGATGAAAAAATCCGTGATGCTTTATTAGAAACCGATCCAGAAAACGTCACTGCCCTCGCGCGCACCTTATTGCGCGAACACGGCCAGACGATTGAACGCGATGCGCATGAAAAACTCTCTGCCGGCTTGATTACCCAGCGGCAATATGAAGTCATCGCTGGCGTCGATGCCAGCGCGGATAAGGATGCTGGGGTGTAGGAGAAGCGAATAGCAGAGCTTGTTTTGTTGTGCAGGTATGATGGTCGCGATGGTGCGGCTTGGAAAAAGCCATAATTCAGTAAAAAAACGCTTGACCGGAAACGCAGTTGCTCCCGCAAGCGGGAGAGGGAATGCCCTGAAGCAGCAAGAGAAAAAATGTCCCAATAAAGAAAAGCTTCACAATCGCTCAGCCCCCCGATAAACGGCCATCTTGGGGAAATTTTTTGCGAAAAATTTCCTGCCTATCCGGTTGTCACATAAATCAGATATTGCAGCGCTAAAAATTCATATCAATCGCAGTATATGCGTTACTCAGCCTACGGCTTCATGTGACAACCAAATAGGCAGGGAAAAATGCTCAGCGGGAATTGCTACTTTTGGAGTAAAAATGTTATTATTTTTACTATATTGATGGATTAGTCGCTAAAAACCAAAAGTTTTGCTTATGCCGGCATTCCGCACCAAAGTATTTTTTGTATAAATCGAGGCGAAAATGCGTTTTAAAGCGCAGTTTACACACTCGTAAATGAGCATTCAAAACGCATTTTCAACG
>VFKI01000145.1 GCA_009885665.1 Gammaproteobacteria bacterium | reverse complement strand
TACTCAGCCCCCCTGCCCTATCTTTTGTAATAGATACGAAGCAGCCGCAATTAATTTGCGCTCCACCGCCAATCACGGTAAATTAGTCACCCTCTGAACTTCAATACCTCACTGGAAGCCATTCGTATGTCACTGCTCGATATTTTAACGCCCGCCGCCCACGCTGCGACGACCACAGCAACCGCCGCCGGTTCACCCCAACCCTCCAGCATGCCATTTTTCATTATGATGGGCGCACTGGTACTTTTCATGTATTTTCTCGCCTGGCGCCCACAAAGCAAACGCGCTAAAGAACAACGCAACTTACTGGCATCGCTTGCCGAAGGTGATGAAATCGTTACAGTTGGCGGCATTTTAGGTACCATCCGTAAAATCAATGACAATTATATCACCCTGTCCGTTGATGGCGATGTCACGATGCCCTGCCAAAAATCGGCTATCACCGGCATTTTGCCTAAAGGCACATTAAAATCGATTTAATCATTATTCAAAATCCAGATGGCGACGCGGGCAAATTTCGCGTCACACCATCCAAAACGGAAATCACGCATGGCGCCTAATCGTTATCCCATATGGAAAAACCTGCTAATCATTGTAGTTTTGCTCATCGCATTCCTCTATGCATTACCTAATATTTATGGCACGGATCCTGCCGTTCAAATATCGGCAACCGATACTGGCGTCGCGCCTGACCAAACCCTGTTGAATACTATCGAAAAAAATCTTGCTGCCGCAAATATTCACCTCATCAAGGTAGAACATCAACCACGTGGCTATTTATTACGCTTTGATTCGACCGATATTCAATTTCGCGCTAAAGAAATTATCCAACAAACCGTGGGTAATAATGCATTGGTCGCATTAAACCTTGCCGCCACCACGCCTGACTGGCTTACCACGCTTCATGCGGCGCCGATGAAATTGGGATTGGATTTACGCGGTGGTTTACATTTCTTAATGCAAGTCGACCTTGATTCTGTTGCCAAACAACACATGACGAATGCCGTGGTTGATGTAGGCAGTGCATTACGCGCGCAACGCATTCGCTATATAGATCTCAGGCCATTCAACAATAGTGGCATCACCTTAAAATTTCAATTACAAACAGAATTGGATAAAGCAAAAAACCTATTAACGCGTCAATTTATAGATTTTGTGTGGAATCAACCGCAAGCGCGTGAATTGACTTTACAAGGTATGTTATCACCACGCGCTATTCAGACTAACCGCCAGCAAACGCTGGAACAAAACATGACGACACTCAGAAATCGTGTCAATGAATTAGGCGTCAGTGAAGCCATTGTGCAGCAACAAGGTGCGTCGCGTATCGCAATTGATTTGCCCGGCATTCAAGATACCGCTGAAGCGCAAAGCATTTTAGGCAAAACGACCACGCTGGAATTTCACTTAGTCGATAGCGGCAACACGCCCACCATCAGCTCAACGCCTTATCCTTACAATGGCAGCACACTTAGATTACAAGATCCAGTGATCTTGCGTGGCTCAGCGATTACTAACGCGTCCGCCATCACGGGCGATGATGGCAGACCCGCCGTCAGCGTCCGTTTGGGGAGTGGCGAAACTTTATTCGCAAAGACCACAGCTGAAAACATTGGCCATAATCTGGTAATCCTATCAGCCGACACTAAATCAGACACGCAAACAATCGATGGCAAAAAAGTCATTACCTACACGACCGACCGTCATGTGATTAGTAGCGCGCGCATTGATTCTGCGTTAGGCAACGCTTTTCAAATTACCGGCCTATCCAGTCAACAAGAAGCCAGTACGCTCGCATTGCTGTTACGCGCCGGCGCCTTGGTTGCCCCCGTTACCATTATTGAAAGCGCGCAAATTGGCCCTAATCTTGGCGCACAAAATATTCATAAAGGTGAATTATCCGTCGCCGTCGGTTTTTGTTTAGTCGTATTATTTATGACACTTTATTATCGCGGCATGGGTTTGATTGCGAATGCGGCGCTGGCGGCCAATTTAATTTTAATTGTTGCGATACTGTCATTATTGGGCGCAACGCTGACTTTACCTGGCATTGCCGGCATGGTATTGACTATGGGTATGGCGGTTGATGCAAATGTTTTGATTTTTGAACGTATTCGTGAAGAATTACGTAACAAAGCCAGTGTGCAAGCCAGCATTCAAGCTGGCTACGATCGCGCATTTGTGACAATTATCGATGCCAATGTCGCAACGTTGATTGTCGCAGTGGTATTATTCAGTTTAGGCCAAGGCACGGTAAAAAACTTTGCCATTACCTTGACCATCGGCTTAATGACCTCCATGTTTACCGCCATTACCGGCACGCGCGCGATTGTCAATTGGCTGTATGGTAATCGCCCGGGCAAAGCGCCCGTCAAAAAAATATCGATTGGGATGTAAAAACTATGGAATTTTTCAAACATCGCACGCAAATCGACTTCATGTCGCAACGCAAATGGCCCGCAGTATTGTCGACGATTTTGTTCGTATTGTCGTTGGTATCCTTTGGCATCAATGGCCTAAACCTTGGCCTTGATTTCACTGGCGGTACGCAATTAGTCTTAAGTTTTCCAACGTCTGCGCCGATCAACGCTATTCGTGATACGTTACAACAAGCGGGATTTACCGAAGCCAATGTCAACAGCTATGGTACATCCAAAGAAGTTTCCATTACCTTACCCAATAAAACACATGCTGTGACGGATGAAAAAGGGGAAAATGCCAAAAAAGATGCCGTAACCGCTAGCGTACAAAAATTATTTCCCACCGCCAAACTCATGCAAGCAGATTTTACCGGCTCCATTGTCGGCAAAGAGTTAACCACAAAAGGCTTGCTCGCCGTGATCATTGCGTTGCTTGGCACGATGATTTATATCGCCATGCGCTTTGAAGTCCGTTTTGCCGTTGGATCGACGATTGCACTGATTCATGATCCCGTTTTAATTTTAGGGATTTTTTCATTCTTTCATTTAGAATTCAATCTGATTGTTTTAGCCGGCGTGTTAACCGTCATTGGTTATTCATTAAATGATACCATTGTTATCTTCGATCGTATTCGCGAAAATTTTCGGCGCCTGCGCAAATCCACGCCGATTGAAATCATTAATCAAGCCATTAACCAAACATTATCGCGCACCCTGATGACCTCCGCGTTAACGCTGATGGTCGTCGTCACGTTGTTTTTCCTGGGCGGTCAAGTGTTGCGGGGGTTTGCTGCGGCATTAATCATCGGCATCGTCGTCGGTACGTATTCATCAATTTATGTCGCAGGCTCTCTTGCCCTAGCACTTGGATTGAAGCGCCAACATTTATTACCACCCAGTAAAGCATTATTGGATGGGCGTCCTTAGCCGACATTCCGCACCTTTGTCTTTTTTGATAACTCTTCGTTAAAAATGCGTTTTCAATGCT
>VFKI01000126.1 GCA_009885665.1 Gammaproteobacteria bacterium | reverse complement strand
GCCCGTAAAGTTTAACAGCGGATCCCGGGCGGACTTTGCTGCGAGTCTGTATGATATGACCCCCCGTGTTCTTTGCAGAACGGCCGACCGTACAGACACAACCGGTGGGAGGTTCAATTAAGCAGCTACTGCTGCTACGTTGAAAATACTGTCGTTTTTAGCGGCAAGTATAGGTTTTGTAACAATTTTTTACGGGGTTCGTTACCTCCCCGACATGCCCCTCAAGCTTTGTAACCCACGTCGAAGCCAGGTCGCCCCCGGTTCGATTGCATATGAATTATAGCCAAGATTGCGTATTATTCCTTAAATAGCTAAATTTTTCAAGTCCCTTTTACCGTGACGACAGCAATTAACGGCCATCCAGCCCTTCTTCGTGTAATTTTTTTGAGCTGTAATTTTATCAGGTTAGTCACCCATCATAAAGCTAAAGATCCGTTGGAGTTATTGGATTGATTGGATTGCCACCGCCAAGCATCGATACACATGTCGTTGAGTGATTTGCGTGCCACCCAACCCATTTTTTGTTTTGCAAGCGATGGGTCAGCCCAGCATTCCGCAATATCACCCGGCCTACGGTCAGTCACTTTGAAGGGTATTGTTTTCCCACTTGCTTGCTCGAAAGCGCTGATCAGTTGCAGGACGCTCACCCCGTGCCCCGTCCCTAAGTTTAATGTGAGTAATCCGCCTTCGGTGTGAAGGCAGTTGAGCGCTGCTATATGCCCCTCAGCGAGATCCATGACATGAATATAGTCGCGCACCCCGGTGCCATCTGGCGTTGGGTAGTCACTACCGTACACATTTAAATGCGCTCTGCGACCGACGGCAACTTGCGTAATGTATGGCATCAGGTTGTTAGGCATGCCCTGCGGATCTTCGCCAATTAAGCCACTCTCATGTGCGCCAACGGGATTGAAGTAGCGTAAGCGTGCGATTTTCCAGTCCGATTCAGCCTTGTGTAGATCCTCAAGCATATCTTCAATTATCAGTTTTGAACGACCGTAGGGGTTTGTGGCAGAACGAGGGAAATCTTCATTGATGGGTGTCGTGGCAGGGTCGCCATATACAGTAGCAGATGACGAAAAAACCAACGTCTTGACTTTTGCTAGGCGCATGGCAGACAAAAGATCCAGCGTTCCGCCTACATTGTTGTTGTAATAATCGAGAGGCTTTTCGACAGACTCGCCAACGGCCTTTAACCCGGCAAAGTGTATAACGGCAGAGATGTTATGTTCGGAAAACATTTTATCGAGAAGCTGTCTATCCTGAATATCACCTTCAATGCAGTCTAGTGGCTTACCTGTAAGCTTGAAAATTCGATCGATTACCGTCCGACGGCTATTTGAAAAATTGTCTAAAACAACGACGGGAAAGCCTGCTTCAAGCAATTTCACTACAGTATGCGAGCCAATGTAACCTGCGCCACCGGTAACTAATATCTTCTCTTGCATTCAATAAGTTCCCAATTTCTGCTCTCGCAGAGATTAAAAAAGTGCCATTTTACAATTTTATGAAGAGAGCTGTCACCTCATTTGCAAGATTTGGCTATCAGCAGCGCCCCCAGTAAATTTTACGCGATGGGCAATGTGCGCTGATAACACCTTTTTTTGAAATAAATGTGGCAAAAAGAGGTATACAGTGGGAAAACGTGGTATCTTGCTTTTGGACGGGTTCATTATTTTCCTGTGTTGCGTCTGGGGGGTACAGGGATGTTTAGGGGTGTTAGCGGAGTCAACATAGATAGCAAAGGCAGGATGGTTGTTCCCGTCCGCTATCGTGATGCACTGCAAAAAAATCACCCCAGTGTCGTGCTCACGATTGATACGGAAGAAAAGTGCTTATTGTTATATCCCATGGCGACATGGGAAGAGATTGAAAAGAAATTGGCGGAATTGCCTGCTTTCAATCCTGGGGTGCGTCGTATTCAGCGTCTGTTGGTCGGGCATGCCACAGAAACAGAAATCGATAGCCATGGCAGAATTTTGTTGCCACCGTTGTTGCGTGAATATGCCGGTATCGAACGGCATGTCACATTAGTGGGACAGGGTAAGAAGTTTGAATTATGGGATGAGGCGCATTGGCAAGCGCGCCGGCAACTTTGGTTGGCAGAAGAATCGGTCACTGCAACATTGCCGGAAGAAGTCACGAAGTTGTCATTGTAAGTGTATCTCTTACATAAGTTCTTCTACGCTATCTTTTGTAATGAATACTTGTAAGTTATATAAAAAAAACGATCTCAGGGATGCGGGGCAAAAATCAGGGAAACTTGTGAGGGGTTCTCACACAGGATAGTTATATGGCGGCGTGTCGAATGGAACAAGAAAATAGTTTGCATCAACCTGTGCTATGCACTGAGGTGATGACGCATTTTGCGTTGCGCGTCGATGGTAATTATATCGATGCAACTTTTGGGCGTGGCGGCCACGCCCGCGCGATTCTCGCCGCCCTTTCGCCTCACGGACATTTACTGGCAATCGATCAAGATCCCGCTGCCGTCGCGTATGCGCGCGATGCGTTTATTAATGATCCCCGTTTTACCATAGAACATGCTAGCTTTGCTGAGCTGGGCAAGGTCGCTGCGCGCCATCATTTAACCGGTAAAATCGATGGTATTTTATTGGATTTAGGTGTTTCTTCGCCGCAATTAGACGAAGCGTCACGCGGCTTTAGTTTTATGCGCATGGGGCCGCTGGATATGCGTATGGATAATTCACAGGGTATCGACGCCGCTACTTGGTTGGCGCAAGTCGATGAAAAAGAATTGGCGCGCGTGTTATGGGTCTATGGCGAAGAACGTTATTCACGCCGCATTGCTAAAGCCATTGTGGCACAACGCCGCGAAAATCCGATTACCACCACCACGCAATTAGCAGAGCTGATCGCGGCTGCCCATCCTAATTGGCAGCCGGGTCGGCATCCGGCGACGCGTAGTTTTCAAGCGATACGCATGGCGGTTAATCATGAATTGGAAAGTCTTGAAACAGCATTAGCACAAAGTTTAGAGGTATTAGCACCCGGCGGTCGTTTATTAGTGATTAGTTTTCATTCGCTAGAAGATCGTCTGGTCAAGCAATTTATGCGACACGAAACGCACGGCGCAGAGATGCCGCGCGGTTTGCCTATTAAATATCAAGCAAATATGTCGCGCTTTAAAAGTATTGGTCGCGCAATTCGCCCGACCGATGCGGAAGTGTCGCGTAATATGCGCGCGCGGAGTGCGACATTGCGAGTAGGCGAAAAAATACGGTAATTATGTGGTCATTAGGAGGCGTAGTCATGAATTCAGCGGCACGTTTTTATGCGGAAGGGGTGAGTGGCTCAGTATCGCGCAGTCAAGTGCTGGTGCGTTTACTCAGTCAAGTGAGCAGTATGTTGGTGGTGACACTCGCTGCTGTGATGGTGTCGGCGCTGAGTTTAGTGTATGTGACATATCAGTCACGTAGTTTGGATATGGCGCTGCAAGCCGATGCGATTCAGCGCAATCACATGCATGTGCAATGGGAACAATTATTATTGGAAAAAGGGACTTGGTCGACGCAAGCGCGTGTACAAACCTTGGCTGAAAATAAATTGGGTATGGTCATGCCAGCTGGGCATGGGTTAGTCGTATTAAAAGTTTAAGAGTAATTAAAAATGAAGCGTGGTGGGCAACCACAAGTTGAATTTATTCGTTGGCGTTTTTATCTCGCGAATTTCTTCATTCTTTTTTTGATTTTATTGCTAATTGCGCGTATGGCGGATTTAACTTTATGGCGCCAACATTTTTTAGCACACCAAGGCGATGTGCGCTCATTGCGTACCGTCAAAATCCCTGCATTTCGTGGCTTAATTACCGATCGTGATGGCTATCCATTAGCGATCAGTGCACCGGTTGCCTCGGTGTGGATTGATCCGGTGGCATTTCAACCGACCACAACACAGTGGCGCGATTTAATAAAATTATTACCCGGCATTAAGCAACCCAAGATGCACGCGGTACATCATTTTGCTTGGTTAAAGCGTAGCTTGGCGCCCGATCTGGGTGAGCGCGTTCGTCAATTGCATATTGCCGGACTTTGGATACGTCAAGAATATCGCCGCTTTTATCCTGATGGCGAAATTACCGCGCATGTCATTGGTTTTGCCAATGTGGATAATCACGGCGAAGAAGGTTTAGAGTTGGCGTATGATGATTGGTTGGCGGGTGTGGCAGGTAGTAAGCAAGTGATACAAAATCGTTATGGCCAAGCCGTAACAGATGTGCAAGTCTTTCACAAACAACATCCTGGCCATGATTTAACGTTAAGTTTGAATCGTCGCATTCAATATTTAGCTTATCAAGAATTAAAGGCGGGCGTTGAAAATAATTTAGCGGCATCCGCATCGGTGATTGTGATGGATTCGCGTACGGGCGAAGTGCTCGCGATGGCGAGTCAGCCAGCTTATAATCCCAATCATATATTACCCAATGAAAAAGACCATTTTCGTAATCGTGCGATTACCGATTCATTTGAACCGGGTTCCACGATTAAAACTTTTAGTGTGGTAAGTGCATTAGAAAGCGGTCAATATCAGCCAGATTCATTGATTAATACTGCGCCGGGGTGGTTGCGCGTCGGCCATCATGTGATACGGGATGAGCATAATAATAAACTGATTTCTCTAACACAAATTCTTGAATTATCCAGTGATGTGGGTATTACCAAGGTCACATTATCCTTACCACATGACAGACTGCCGAATTTTTTGCACCGCATAGGTTTTGGTCAACTGACGGGCATTCATTTTCCAGGCGAGCAGTCGGGGCGCTTGCCTGTACACGCGAATTGGAAACCTTCTCCGTTGGCGCATCTTTCATTTGGTTATGGTATTTCAGTGACCGCTTTGCAACTGGTGCAAGCCTATCAAATCCTTGCAAATGGCGGTATAAAAGTGCCCGCCACCTTGTTGCGTGTAGATCAACCCCCCGTCGGCACACGTGTCTTATCAGCGGATGTTGCCAAAAAAATGTTAGTGATGTTACAGGCGGTGGTAGATCAAAAAGGGGCAACGGGCCGTGCTGCGCGTATTCCGGGTTATAGTGTCGCGGGTAAAACGGGTACGGCATGGATTGCGGGTGCGCATGGTTATGGTCGCAATCATCATCAACGCCATTACACATCGACGTTTATTGGTGTTGCACCGGCCAGTCATCCGCGCCTCATTGTCGCAGTGATTATCCGTGATCCGATGGGCAAACATTATTATGCGAGTGATGTATCAGCGCCCGTGTTTGCCAAAATCATGGCGGGTGCACTGCGTATTTTGGATATTCCGCCGGATGAAGTTAGCGCGGTGTCATAGCATCGCTTCCATCTCTTCCATCTCTTCGCAAAATTTCACTTAATCGCTGCATATCGGCTGGCAAAGCGCTTTGCCATTGCATAATTTCGCCCGTCACGGGATGTTTGATGCCTAATTCAGCGGCATGTAAAGCCTGGCGTTTAAAATGCCTTAAAATTTCAATTAATTCAGGTGTCGCCCCTTTCGGTAAGCTTAAGCGGCCACCATAAACAGGATCGCCCAATAAGGGATGACGAATATGCGCCATGTGTACGCGAATTTGATGCGTGCGCCCTGTTTCAAGTTGAATACGCAAACGCGTGTGCGCACGAAATTTTTCAGTGACACGATAATGGGTAATTGCTTTTTTACCGTTATCCAATACGGCCATACGTTTGCGATTAATGGGATGACGCCCGACCGGCGCATCGACGCTGCCACCACTGATCATGACGCCATTGGCAATGGCTTGATAAACACGATGAATCGTACGTGCGCGCATTTGAGCGGAGAGCGATTTCAAGGCTTGATCCGTTTTAGCGATCACCAGTAAACCTGAAGTATCACGATCCAGTCGATGAATAATGCCGGCGCGCGGTAGGTGTGCCAATGCCGGCGCATGGTGTAACAGTGCATTTAATAACGTATTATCAGGATTGCCTGGCGCAGGATGCACCACGAGCCCCGCGGGTTTATTGATCACTAACACGCTTTCATCTTCGAAAACAATGTCGAGCGGAATCGCTTGGGCAGTATGCGTAGGCTGGATTTTCTTGTGCGCTTTAATCTCGATAGCTTCATCGCCACGCACGCGCGCACTGGCGCGGATGGGTTGGCCGGCGATGTGGATAGCGCCTTGCTCGATCCAGTTACGAATTTCCGTGCGTGAGTAATCGGGTAGGGCACGGGCAAGTGCCTGATCCATGCGTAAGCCGGCCAAATCGGCGGGCAAAATGAGCGTGATATTGATAAGTTTTGTCATAAGGCGTGAATGATGTCAGGAATTGTTTTACAATGCCAGCCATATCTTAATAAAGCAATGAGAAAAGGGGTGCGTAGTGATCAGAAAATCGCTTAAACAAATGAAACGTTGGGGCAGTGTCGCCATATTGACAAGTGGTATCGCGTTATTAGTCGGGTGTGCGAGCTCGAGCGATCCGGCAGATATGTATAAGGGCGAGTCAGCAACGGCTATCTTCCAAAAAGGCGAAGCGGCACTACGTGATAATAGCTATGGTGAAGCGATTAAACGTTTCGAAGCACTGGATGTCCAATATCCTTATTCACCGAGCAGCGAAACTGCGCAGCTGCACATCGTTTATGCTTATTATATGCATGGCGATTATGCCTCAGCTGAGTCAGCCGCCGATCGCTTCGTGCGCACGTGGCCCGCTAACGCGCATATCGATTATGTCTGGTATGTTCACGGTCTCGCCGATTATTTCCAAAATCTAGGCATTTTTGAGCGTGCCTTCCCAGTGGATTTGGCGCGGCGTGATTTGACCGGTTTGCAGCATGCTTGGGCCGATTTTGCGGTGGTAGCAGAGCAATATCCACAGAGCAAATATGCGCCAGCTGCACGGCAATACATGGTTTATCTGCGTGATATTTTTGCGCGCCACGTACTGGAAGTTGCGCAATATTATTATAACCATGGTGCTTATGTCGCAGCCGCCAATCGCGCTAACGAAGTCGTGCGGGAATATAATGGCACGCCAATGGTCAAGCCTGCGTTGGAAATTATGGTGAAATCCTACCAAGCATTACATTTAGAAAAAGACGCGGCGGCGGCGCAGAAAGTGTTGGATGCTAATCTATAAATATAAATTAGCGCTCAGGTAACCATTCAGCACAATCTTCGAAAAACACCAGCGAGGCCAGATGCAACCTGACTTTGCGCGATGGGGGATTCTTAAGGGGGAGAATCGCGATTCTC
>VFKI01000066.1 GCA_009885665.1 Gammaproteobacteria bacterium | reverse complement strand
GAGAATCGCGATTCTCCCCCTTAAGTGGCGTCAGGCGGGCGAGGTAACTATTCAGCTGGGGCTGCATTTTGCAGAAAACGGCCAGATTTGAGCCAAGGTTTTGCGAAAAATGGATGAAAAAGCGGAGCATACATTGAAGTATGTGAGCATTTTGAAGCCATTTTTCGTAAAAGATTGGCCAAAGATGGCCGTTCGCCTAAGGTACCTGAACAGTTACCGGGCGAGCTATTTGCCCGACTAGCCATCTGAATAGTTACACGTTTTTATGACTGCGTTTGCCATGATTTCGGCGACGCGCTTGTGGCCGTCTGCATCTAAATGCATGCCATCGATGGGCGAAGCGTCGACCGAGCCATTTAAATCGACAAAATGGCATGCTTTTTCTTCAGCTAATGTTTTCATTAATGCGGGTAGTGCGCGTGCTTTTTCAATGCCGCCGGCAAAACAACAAATGCCGTCGGCATCGCTGAATGTTGTGCAAATTGGCAGCGGTGGGGTTTGCGCGACTAATAAAATATCAGGCGCTTGACTGAAATTTACGCCGTATTGTGACAGTTGAATGGTGTCGACTAAATCGGCGAGACCTGCGCAAATATCTGCGGGTGTGCGGTTAAAATACGTTTTCATATCGTTGCCACCGAGCATTAAAATCACTAAATCCAGTGGCGCATGTGAATATAAGCAGGGCAGTAAATACGTTTTACCATTGCGGTCGGGCGGTGAGCCGACATGATCTATATTCGTGGTGCGTGAATTCAAGCCTTCTTCGATGATGTAATACGCTGCGCCTAATATTTTTTGTAAGCGACCCGGCCAGCGAATATCGCGCGCAAAGCGTTGCGGCGGTAATGTTTTATTGGGGTCGGGGATGTTGGGAACGTAGCCCCATGTGTTGGAATCGCCATAACACAGAATGGTTTTTAAGGGGCGCACGTTTGTTGGTGACATGGTGTAATTTTCGCAATTAAAGAAGACTTGGCATGCTCGCCGTGCGCTTCGCAATGGCGGCGGGACTGACAGGCGGCCTAAAAAAATAAAAATCGTTTAAAATCAATAACTTAAAAAAATTTAATTTCAAAAGTATTCGGCAGTTTGATGATTTTAAGGCTCACTTATAACGCGGTGGTTCGTGGCTCAGTTCCCCTGTTCTCTCTTTTGTAGTAGAGACAGTTTCTTCGATTCTATGCTGTTCATCCTTTACATCAACGGGCTTGGCTTGTGTGATGACGTGTTCGTCTTTCCAGTTAGTGGGTTTATATGGGTTGTGCGCCTCGCCGAGACCACCGACGTTGCTAAAATCATTTTGTGTGCGGGTGGGTTGTAGATCGGTGCGGCTGGGGTGGCCGATAATTTCGATATGGCTGTTTTCAACAATGCTGGCTGCGCCGCCTTGGTAGTTAGCGATAGGGTTGCGATCGCCATAACCGACATAGCGCATGCGCCGCGTTGCTAACATGTTTTCTTTGAAACGATCAATGCCGGCATTCCAAAAGAAAGTGTAAACAGCGTGCGCGCGTTGTTTGGATAAAGTACGATTGGCGCGATCGGTGCCAAAGCCACTGGCATGGCCGGCGATCACGATGTTGTCATTGGGATAACGGTTGATGACGCGCAGCGCGCTTTTTAAAACAGGGATGGCGCTGGGGAGTAAGTCGGCAGAATTATCATCGAATAAACGGTCGGATGGAATGTTGATGATGACATAATCGCCTTGGGTAAAGACGCGGCCGCCCGTGTGTGTGACACCGCCGGCATCGAAGTTCAGTGAGGTGACATAATAGCCAATCGCGCCACCTGCCAAGCCACCGAGGAGGGCGGCGCTGGTATTGTCAAAAATGGCAGCCGATGTTGCGGCGCCTACGCCAGCGCCGACGAGTGTCCCCGTTGCGCTGCCGGTCATTTGACGGTCGTGCGCGAAGGGGTTGATCGAGCAAGCGGTGAGGCACGTGAGTAATGCGATAAGTGAAGCGGTGCAAAAGGCGGCGCGCATGCGAAATTCCTGGTCACTGATAATTATTTCGATTCTGACATTTGTGTGCTGAATGCGCAATGTATTGCGGTCACACTATCCATTCTCGATCTAGCAGATTTTCTAACGCGATGACCATTTTTTCAGTAATGCGGCCATCGCCGTCGGGTAAGAAATGCCATTGAAATGCGCGTACCACGCATCGTGTTTTCATATCCCATTGACCATTGACATCAAGTGCGTAGCCGTATTCTTTTAATAATTGTTGCACGTGGGGAATATCCGTGCGGCAAGGTGTGCTGCGCGTGCGCTCAGTCTTAGGCCATACGCCAACACCGGCGCGCGCTAATGTCTGCCATGGAAATGTTGCGCCAGGGTCGGTTTTGCCTAATATAATTTCGCCAGCAGCATTGGGTCGCCATGCGGCGATATCAGAATGGCCTAAAATATTTTCGGGCGCGATGGCATATTTGTTTATGAGCATTTGCAGTAAGGTAATACCTGCATTGATTTGTGCGGCGGGAAAAGCTTCGAAGTGTAACCAGTCCAGCGTATCACTCAATGCATTGGCATAATTGGGGTTATGAAACTCTATACCAATTGAGTGCGCGTTGAGCTGGCTGTCTTGTCGCCAGTGACTGATGCCAGCGTGGTGAGCACAGTGATGATCAGCAATCAGTTGCTGGATGGGCGGGTGTTGCGGAATGAAGTAATGCGATCCCGCGCCGCTGCCGCCATCGGCAACCGATTTTGTCAGCAGGCGCAGCGCATGCTCGGCTGAATAGCCGATGCAATGCACAATAAGATATTTGACGCGGTGAGGCGTGTCGTCAAAATTATTAGATTTTACATTGTCGGTAATAGCGATTGGCATGGCGTTAGTATTATGGATGTCTGTCATGCCGTCAAATCGTGTTAAAATGCGCTGCAAATTGAATAGGACTTTTTATGGTATTAACGCTTGCAACGCGCGAAAGCCCGTTGGCACTTTGGCAAGCCAACTATATTGCCACACAATTACGCAAATACCATCGCGGTTTGCACGTCAAATTATTAGGCTTGACTACGCGCGCCGATCAAATGCTCACAGCGCCATTGTATAAAGTGGGCGGCAAAGGTTTGTTCGTTAAAGAATTAGAAGAGGCACTCTTATCGGGTCGGGCGGATATCGCGGTTCATTCGATGAAAGACATGCCGATGGAATTACCGGCGGGTTTATCTGTGCCGGTATTTTGTCGGCGTGAAAATCCATTAGATGCGTTTGTTGCAGTAAAATATACGTCATTTGCTCACTTGCCGGCGGGCGCGCGCGTCGGTACGTCGAGTTTGCGGCGAAAAAGTCAATTGCTGGCGTTGCGGCGTGACATCGACGTACATTTTTTACGCGGCAATGTAAATACGCGGTTACAAAAATTGGCGCAGGGCGAATTTGATGCGATTATTTTGGCGGCAGCCGGTCTCGAGCGGTTGGGATTAGCGACACACATTCGCCACACTTTTGATGCGACAGCCATGTTGCCGGCGGTCAGTCAGGGCGTGCTCGGGGTGGAGTGCCGCAGTGAGGATAAAAAAACGCAAAAATTACTCGCACCGTTACATCATGCGGATACTGCGGCATGTGTATTGGCTGAGCGCGCGCTGTGCCGTCGCTTAGGTGCGGGTTGTCATGCGCCGGTGGCGTCTTATGCAGAATGGTGTGCTGCGTCTCAAGCATTAACGTTACGTGGCCTGGTTGCCAGTCCGGATGGTAAAACGGTATTGCGTATCAAACAAATCGGTGCGTATCAAGCAGCAGAAGCATTGGGTTTATCCGTTGCGAATGCACTATTGGCTGCTGGCGCGCAACCCTTGTTGGCGGTGCCGGTTTGATGCGTATTTTAGTCACGCGCCCACCGCCTGCGGGCGAAGCGTTATGCGAAGTCATTCGCCAGCGTGGTCATGAAGCTATTTTTTTACCGACGATTCTCTTTGCACCACCCGATCAGCCACTGGTGTTGCCATCAGCGAGCCAATTTGACCAAGTCATTTTTATCAGTCCCGCGGCGGTGCGTGCCGTGTCGCGTGAGTGGCTCGGTGATTGTGTGGTTGCGGCGGTAGGTCAAGGGACGGCGCTGGCGCTGATGGCTTATGACGTGCCTGCGGTACTTTATCCTACGGAAAATCCCTCTGCGGCAGCATTATTGGCGCTTGCGCCTATGCAGCATGTGGCGGGTCAGCGCATCGCTATTATAAAAGGTGAAGGGGGGAGGCCATTACTGGCTGATACTTTGCGTGCGCGCGGTGCGATAGTGACCGAGTTGATAGCGTATCGACGTGTTTTACCGGATGTGACGTTTCCGTCGCAACAAATTGATGCAATAATAGCGACTTCGTTGACGGGGATAGAAAATTTGCTGCAGTTGATGGATCCGGCGTTACGCACAGTACCGTTGGTTGTCATCAGTCCACGTTTAGTGGAAGCAGCACGTGCCTTGGGATTTAAACACATTTTATTAGCCGCAAATGCCAGTCATGATGCTATCATGGCAGTATTAATTGAATAGACATCGCTTCTCAGAAATGCATCGAATATTAACATGAGGTTCATTATGACAGAATCCGCAACACAAGAAAATCCGGCGGCAGTGACCACATCGCCGCGGCCAGACAAAAAAAAGTCGCCGACTGTGCGTCGTATTGGGCAAGTGTTGTTTATGAGTTTATTGGTTGTTTTGATTCTTTTGTTAGGATTTGCCAGTTACCGTTTGTCGCAAGTCCATAATCGCCTTGCGCAAGAAGTGGATCGTATCGCGCAACAGTCGCATGAATTAGCGGGTATGCAGCAACAAGTGACGGCGAATGAAATTGCATTGGATAAATTGCAAACGATCGTGGTACAGCAGACGCAAAGTTTGGATACCTTGATGAAATTTACCCAAACCTTGCATCCAGGTCAGCGTACCGTCATCATCAGTCAAGTCCGTGATTTAGTCAGCCTCGCCAGTGAGCGTTTGCAATTGGGGCGGGATGTAGCAGGCGCAAGTCAATTGTTACAACGCGTTGCTACGTTGTTGGGGAATAGCGATGACCCGCAATTTAAACCGGCACGTGCTGCGGTCATTGAAGATATCGCAACACTTAGCCATGTTTTGGAAGTCAATGTGACGGGACTGTATGCGCGTATTGCCGCGTTGGACAGTATGCTGGATAGTTTGCCGCTGCAAATAACGCCTGCGCCACCGACGGTTATGTCGGGTGAACAAGCGGTGCCGCCGTCAGGTTGGCAACGTTTTTGGTATGGTATAAAAGATGCGTTAATGCGCGTTGTTAATGTGCACTATGACCCACCATCGGCATCACCCTTGATTGCGCCGAATGGCCGCATGTATCTCAATCAAAATTTGCATATGCAATTAGCGGAGGCACAGTGGGCATTGTTACATCAGCAGCCGGTGATCTGGCATGCCAGCTTAGACAATATGTTAACGTGGCTGAATAAATATTATGTTGCAAATGCATCGACTACGACAGCAGCACGTGCGATGTTGACTGATTTATTGCAAGTGGATGTCCGTCCCACGGTTCCAGATGTGTCGGACATTTTGCAGCAATTGCCGGCCACAGATGAAGCAGGAAATTAGAGGAATATACATATATGCGCCGCGTGATATTATTCGTTGTCCTGTTAGTTTTATCGGTTTGGCTTGGTATTGTGTTGACCCATGATCCAGGACTTGCTTTATTTTATTTTCATGGCGTGACAGTGCAAGCGCCGCTGTGGTTTGCGGTGGTGTGTCTATTGTTACTGATTTTTTTAGCGTGGCAATTGGCACGATTGGTCGGTGCGATTGACCATTCACTCTATCGTTGGCGCGCGTGGATGCGTTGGCGTAGTCAAGCGCGCTCCGCTACGCGCATTAACCGTGGATTATTGGCGTTGATGACGGGCAATTGGCGTATCGCCGAGCGTGAATTAACGCGGGGCGCCACGACGGAAACTTTACCGGTTTGTTGGTTGGGTGCGGCCAAGGCCGCGCATGCGCAAGATGAATTGACGCAGCGTGACATTTATCTGCAAAAAGTGCCACAAACGACGGAGGAGGTTCGTCTTGCGACAGGTCTCTTACAAGCGAAAATGGCGCGCGCTGATCATCAATATGAACAAGCGTTAGCGATTTTGCGTCAATTGCAAGAGCGGGCGCCGAATAATGTCCAAGTGTTAAAACAATTATATTTCGTTTATCAGGCGCAAATGGATTGGGAGGCGCAAGCCAAACTTGTGCCGCAATTGACGCAAGCAAAAGTATTTAATAAAAAACAGCTCGCGCAACGTTCACATAAAATTTATCGTGAATGGTTAAAATCCGTTGCGGCACATGCGGCGAATTCTGAGGTATTGCAAAACGCTTGGCGTAGTTTGCCGCGCCAATTGCGGCAAGAAAATACGTTGATTCGTTGTTATGCACGTTTGCTGGCACCTTTCCCGGCGGAAGCGGAAAGCGTGGCGGATTTGGTCGCGCAAGGCATGGCGATATCTTATGATGCAGCATTGGTTAAATTGTTAGGGCAACTCAAAATGTCGTCGCCCGAACGGCATTTGGCGCGCGCTGAAAAATGGTTGCAATATTATCCGGATGAGCCGGTATTATTGTTAGTGTTGGGGCAGCTGTGTTTACAGTGTCAATATTGGGGCAAGGCGCGCGCGTGGTTTGCTAATTGTTTGGCGCATGCGGCATTACCAGAAGCCTATGCGGGTATGGCGCGCGTGGCGGAACATGCTAATGATGAAGAAACTGCGCGAAATTGTTACCGCGATGGTTTAGCAGCAGCTACGGGGATGTCGTTATCAAGCGCGCATCACACTATCTCGATGCAGTAATATCATCCGACATCCCAAGGATTCGTCTTTTTTGATAACTCTTCGTTAAAAATGCGTTTTAAATGCTCATTTACTTACGTGTAAACTGCGCTTTAAAACGCATTTTTGCCTCGATTTATACAAAAAATACAAATCCTTGGAATGCCGGATATCATAGCAACTTATGCAGTAATATATACGAAGATGCGGTATCTCCTACATATCAATGCAGCGTGCTGCGTACTTCCGTTCTCCTATCCTATCTTTTGTAGTAGATATAACATACGGATCTAACTATCATGGCAATCTATGCAATCGGTGATCTCCAAGGTTGCCTTGAACCTTTGCAGCGTTTATTAGAGCTTATTCAGTTTGATCCGCGGCATGATCACTTGTGGTTTACCGGTGATTTAGTGAATCGCGGCCCACAATCGTTGGAAACGCTGCGTTTTATAAAAGAATTGGGTGACAGGCACGTTTGCGTACTGGGCAATCATGACTTACATTTATTGGTGCGTGCGCATGCGGGTCATGCGGGTCACGCCGATGATACGCTGGATGATATTTTAACTGCACCTGATCGTGTGGAATTATTGCGCTGGTTATTGGCGCGACCCTTATTGCATCATGATCCAGTGACAGGGTATGTCATAGCGCATGCTGGCTTGGCGCCAGCCTGGACGCTCAACCAAGCGAAACAATTGGCGGCAGAAGTGGAAGCTGTTTTGCAAAGTACCGGCCATGGTGAATTTTTACGTGATTTATATGGCAATGAACCGGCGCAGTGGCGTGATGATTTGACGGAACAGGCAAGACTGCGTTGTATTGTTAATTATTTTACCCGTATGCGTTTTTGTTATCCCGATGGTCGTTTGGCTTGGGTTGATGATGCAGAAGCGGATGTCGTGCCGTGGTTTCGTGTGCCAAATCGAAAAAATCTGGGCATCAAAATTATCTTTGGTCATTGGGCGGCACTTGCCGGGCAAACAAATACCGAAAATGTGTTTGCACTCGATACCGGTTGTGTATGGGGGTATGCGTTGACCGCGATGCGGCTTGAAGATGGTCGGCGTTTTCAGGTGGGATGTGGGTGATCAGATACATTTATGTATTTTTGATTTTATTTGCGTGGTTTATCCAGCAACATCTTTTGTTGAACGGTGATGTCGGCTATCTCATGCATGTTGCGGGTCAATGGGCTGCCGGGCAGCGTTATGCGCATGGCATTTTAGAAACGAATCCGCCGTTAATTCTTTGGCTTTACGCGCCGATTCATTTTGCTGCGGCGCAGCTAGGTCACCCGCTGCTTTGTGCGCGCCTTTATTTTTTTGCATTGGCTATTTGTGCTTTTTTAGCAGTCGCGCGTCTTGCGCGCGATTTGTTTTTTGTTGAAGAAAAAAAGGCATATCACCTTCTGTTAGGCGCTGTTCTTGTTGCTTTGTTTTATTTGCCAGCACATGAATTTGGCCAGCGCGATCATTTAGTGGTAATTTTTATTTTGCCGTATTTATTTGCAGCTATGCGGCGCGCGTCAAATTTATCGCTGACCTATTATGCGGCAATCCCTATTGCGATTGCGGCAAGCCTCGGGTTTGCATTGAAACCTTTTTATATTCCAACATTTTTATTAATTGAAGCGTATCTTTTTTGTGTACGCGTCGTTTATTTCGCATTGAAAATAGCCTCATCTTGATCTGGTTAATGCTTTATCCTGTGATTGTTTATTTAACGACGCCGGATTATTTTCATATTATGCTGCCGGTGTTGAAAAAATTCTATTTTGCGGGCATGCAGCAACCTTGGTTTTTCTTATGGTGTCACCCGGTGACGCAGTATGGCTTATTTGTTTGTCTGTTAACGCTGGCACCGATTAATCGCCAGGCGGCGTTCAGGCATGTTTTGGCGTTAGCCACATTCGGTATGCTGCTAGCGTATTGGTTACCGCGTACGCCATGGATATCCCATGTTTTACCTGCATTATCTTTTGCAACGATATTGGCGGGTTATTACGCCGGATTATTGATAGTGGAATATCCCGTTCGCACTTCAAGATGCGAACGGTATCCTTTTTTTAACGAGCGACGCGAAGTGAATTTGCGCACGCTCGCTCAAGGGAAGAATTGCGATTCTCCCCTTGAGAATCCCCATCGCGCAATGAATGCACCTTCAGATGCTTCGCATCTTCAGGTGCAATGGGTATATCGTTTAATGGTGCGGGTGGCAGTCATTATTTTATTGCTTATCGTACCATTTTATTGCTTTTTTGCGTATGTGACGCCGCGCTGGAACGCGTTGCAGCAACAACCTTATCTAGCCTTGACGCGCTTTGTCGCACATTTACCGGCGCCGCGGCGCATCATGTGTTTTTCGGCGGCATCGACGGCTGATTGTTTTCCTTTGGTCTATTTAAGTGACGCGCGCTATGTCAGTGACACTTCGTTTTATTGGTGGATGTATGGCGTAATGCGCTTGCCTAAAAAAATATCGCCCGTGACGCAGCACCAAAAAGATTTTTTATTTGCGAGTGTGGTGCGTGATATTCATGTGGGTAAGCCATGTTTGGTGATTATCAATCGCCAGCGCGCGGCAGAAGATTTAGGGGCAGGCTTTGATTTTGTAAAATGGTTTTCGCAAGATCCGCGTTTTGTCGTCGCGTGGCAGCATTATAAAGCCATTGCGCCTATTGGTTATTATCAATTGTACCAGCGTCAGGATGCCGCCTGTCGGCAATAGCGCGTCTTCCCCCGACAAACGGCCATCTTTTGCGAATGTTCCTCAAAATGCGCGTATATTGTGATGCATGCGCCGCTTTTTCGGAAATTTTTCGCAAAACCTTACCTCAAATCTGGCCGTTTTTTGCAAAATCTGACTTCACCTGAATTGTTACGCCTGTCGAGCGTAATAAAGCTGTAATCGTAAGCATTTTTTTCATCACGCAGATGTGTTTCGCGCGTCGTTTCGCGCCAATTTTCTGTATGCCAGATTGGAAAATAAGTGTCGCCGGCGATATCGGCGTGAATCAAGGTGAGGTACATGCGTTGGCAGTAGGGCATGCTTTGCGCATATAAATTTGCGCCGCCGATGAGCATGACTTCATCGCTTTCTTTGTTTTCTTTGCTTTCTTTGTTTTCTTTGTTTTCTTTGGCAGCATGCAGTGCTTGTTCTAGTGTATGGACAATGACACAACCGTCAGCCGTAAAATTTTTATCGCGCGTCACAACAATATTTAAACGTTCAGGTAATGGGCGACCAATGGATTGCCAGGTATTGCGCCCCATGATGATCGGTTTGCCCGTCGTCAATAAACGAAAATGACGTAAATCTGCGGGAAGATGCCAAGGCAGTTGGTTGTCTTTGCCGATGACGCGGTTTTGCGCCATGGCGGCAATTAAGCTGATGCGCACGTGGTATTTTCCAGAGGGAATGCGCGGCGTAACCGTTGTTTGGCTGTATGGCGTTGCAAGGCCAGTTTGATTAAATGCGTTAATAGTGCAGGATAAGACATGCCGCTGGCTTGCATTAAACGTGGGTAGAGGCTGATGGCGGTAAAGCCCGGAATTGTATTGATTTCATTAAAATAGAGTTTGTCCGTTTGGCGATCTAAAAATAAATCGACGCGCGCCATGCCGCTGCAATTTAATAAAGTGAAAATATCGGCGGCTAATTGTTTAATGCGTGCGGCAGTTGCAGCATCAAGTTGTGCAGGAATATGAAATTCCGCGCCATGATCATCGAGATATTTGGCAGTGTAATCATAAAATTCATGCTGAGGCTGTATTTCACCTGTCAGGCTGACAATGGGCGGTTCGCCTGGGGTTAATGATTCCAGTACGGCCGTTTCCAATTCCCGTGCATCAATGCCTTGTTCGACGATAACTTTATTATCATAAGCAAAAGCTTCGTCAATTGCGTCAGTTAATTGTGCGATATTTTTGACTTTACGAATGCCGACACTCGAACCGGTGTTGGCCGGTTTGACGAAGAGTGGCAAGTGAGGCAATTGTGTGTTGATGGTTGCCAATAGCGCGGCAGGATTTTTTTGCCATTGCGCATACTGTAGCGTGACGAAAGGCGCGATATCAATACCCGCGTCGCGTGCGAGGCGCTTAGAAATATCTTTATCCATGCTGATGGCGGAAGCGAGTACGCCGCAACCTACGTAGGGGATGTCAGCTTGTTCGAGTAAACCTTGCAGCGTGCCATCTTCGCACAGCGTGCCGTGTACCGCAGGGAAGATGACATCAAATGGCGCGGCGCAAGAAGTGTTTGTCGCCGCTTTCAATAGATTGGGGTGAAATATCGTGCTGTGCGCATCAGGTAAGCAGAGCGGTGCGTCATGATTACGCTTGTCTGTGCCAAGACGCCAGCTTCCTTGACGATCGATGCCGATCGGAATGACGGTAAATTGCGCGCGATCAAGGTGTTGGATGATGCTGTGTGCAGAGAGCAGTGATATTTCATGCTCACCGGATTGGCCGCCAAATAATACGGCAACGCGAATTTTAGCGGAAGTGGGTGTTATTGACATATTGGCTCAATTGACATATTGGCTCAGTTAGCAAGAAATGAAATCAGATTGGCTCAGCTAGCAAGAAATGAAATCAGCGCCGGTGGTAGTTGGATCGTTCCGGCGCTGAAATGAAAAATATTACTTTCGTACAGGCATTCCGCACCGAAGTATTTTTTGTATAAATCGAGGCAAAAATGGGTTTTAAAGCGCAGTTTATACACAAGTAAATGAGCATTTAAAACACATTTTTAACGAAGAGTTATCGAAAAAGACAAAGGTGCGAAATGTCGGAGATACTTATTTTTCACCCTTATAGTCAGGATGCGCAGCAACAGGCGCAGCACTGGTAGCACTGGCAGCAGCGCTGTTATCGACGCTGTCTGTTTTGTGGGCGCAACCAGCCAAAACAAATAGAGCAGCAGCGGCGCTTAAGGCGATAGCGAGTTTCTTCATGTGATTTCTCTCCAAAGTTGACACGGATGAACGCGCCAAAATGGCGCGTTAGTCGTTGTGCATGATAACCTAGGGCGCAGGGGAATGGAACGGTTTAACGGCAATTCTGTTCTGGCGACAGTTTGACATCAGGCGCCAATCTGGTTAATATTCGATCATATCTCTAGTATCTCCTATATAAATTAGGGTAATGAGGAGCGCTCGTCAATGCAGTGTGCTGGTACTTCACTCCTTCTACCCTATCTTTTGTAAGAGATACTATCTATGGTGTTTATTATAGCTGTCATCGCTTTTTGATAGGTTGTGGCAATGAGGAGTGACATATTTATGAATTCAGGACGGCGTTATTTTGCGTATGTCTTTTTATTATTAGCATTGCCAGCCCTGGTCGGCTGGGGACCTTTTAGCTTTTTGAGTCATGTTTTTTCGAATACACCCAAAGCGCCTGAAGGTTCTGAACCTTGGATCAGTGCTGAGGTTGCACGCATCCATGCTCAAGCGGATAACCTTGACCCGCAAGTGTTAAGATTGGGATTAATCGCTTATCTGAAAGCGCGCAAATTAGGCATGGATGCTAAGCAAATGTTGACGATAGTCGATTATAGTAAGCCATCGACCAAGCGTCGCATGTGGGTCATCGACTTAAAACGCGCGCGCGTGCTTTTTAATACGTGGGTTACGCATGGCAAAAATAGCGGTGGATTAAATGCGACGTCTTTTTCCAATCGCCCTGGCAGTTTGAAATCCAGTATTGGGGTGTTTGATACAGCGCAACCTTATTTTGGTCATGAAGGCTATTCATTGCGCGTGAAAGGATTGGAGGCCGGCATTAACGATAAAGCCTATCAACGGGATGTGGTGGTGCATGGTGCTTGGTATGCAACTGAGCGGGTTGCTAAAACGTATCCGCAATTAGGTCGTAGTTGGGGTTGCTTTGCGGTTGGCGAAAATACGGCAAAACCATTGATTGATACTATTAAGAACGATACGCTGATCGTGGCATACTATCCCGATCAACACTGGTTGGATAACTCTACTTGGGTCTAATAATAAAGGCGATAAAAATGCAATTAAAACAGCGTGGACTGGCAACTATTTTCAGTGTGTTGTTGAGCGGTTTGGCAACGGCCGCCAGTGCAGATAACTTTCCCTTACCCGCGACCAACGAAGCATTGATTGGTCAAGCCGGTTACATCCATGCGCGGCAAAATGACACGCCGGTCACGATTTCGCAACGCTATAATCTTGGGGTCAATGCTATTTTGGACGCCAATCCCGGCACTGTGATCAATACCGTCTTTCCGGTTGATAAAGCGGTGCGTGTACCCACTGAATTTTTGCTACCTCCTTTGCCACGTACCGGCATCATTGTTAATTTGCCAGAAATGCGGTTGTACTATTACCCGCCCGGCGGTGGCAAGGTGATGACTTTTCCGGTCGGTATTGGTCGCATCGGTAAAACGATTCCGATTAGGCGTACCGCGATCGTGCGCAAGGTCGTCGATCCGGTGTGGATTCCACCGGCAGATATCCGCGCTTTTGATGAAGCGCAAGGTTTGCATGTGCCGCGCGTGATGCCGGCAGGGCCCGATAATCCATTGGGACCTTATGCCATTTATTTGCGCATACCGACGTATTTAATTCACAGCACAATTTTTCCAGATAGTATAGGCACGCGCGCCAGTTTTGGCTGTATCCGTATGAATGAAGGCGATATCGTGCAATTTTTTCCATTGGTGACGCCAGGCACACCGGTGGATATCATCAATATGCCGAATAAAGTGGCATGGAATGGTGACGCATTATATTTAGAAGCGCATCCGCCGTTGGCGGAGCATAGTGAAAAACCTAACGCAACGTTAGGCGGTATTGTCAATGAAATTGAAAATCAGATGCCTAAAGACGCCGTCACGTTGATAAATTGGCAAATGGTAGCGGAGCTCGCTGAACAGCCAGATGGTTTGCCGCATGATGTTGGCATGCGCTTGAATTCGCTATAAATATTCAGTGAAGCCAGCAGTAGCAGCTCAGGCTCACGGCAGCGCCGGCAAAAAACGTTCTCTGACACTGCAACCGGCATTCCGCACCAAAGTATTTTTTGTATAAATCGAGGCGAAAATGCGTTTTAAAGCGCAGTTTACACACGCGTACATGAGCATTTAAAACGCAGTTTCAACGCGGAGTGCAACCATTCAGCACAATCTTCGAAAAACACCAGCGAGGCCAGATGCAACCTGACTTTGCGCGATGGGGGATTCTTAAGGGGGAGAATCGCGATTCTCTCCCTTAAGTGGCGTCAGGCGGGCGAGCTATTTGCCCGACTAGCCATCTGAATAGTTACCGCGGAGTTACCAAAAAAGACGAAGGTGCGGGATGTCGGCTGCAAGCTTTTGCTTTATGAATCACATAAGACTTGTCACGACCGGTCGTTCATCTGCCACATTATGCTCGCCGAGATAACATGCATCTGCGCCCCATTCCGCCCATGAGCCATCATAAAGTTGGTTTGATGTGATGCCTTGGCTGTCCAAGAAAAAATTTAAAATGCATGCTGTCATGCCCGAGCCGCAGCTGGTAATGATGGGACGTTCCAGTTCAAGACCTATGTCGCGCAAGCGTTTGCATAAAATGGCTGCGGGGAAAAATTTGCCTTCATTCGTAAAAAAACCTTGGTAAGGAAAAGAAAAGCTGTTGGGTATATGGCCGCGTCGCAGATCGAGGCGATGTTCGGTGCCGCCGGCAAAGCGGACTGCGTGACGCAGATCGACATGTTGTGCAGCGTGGGTGAGTTGATTGGCTTTGACTTGTGCTAAGTCGATCAATGCATCGAGTTGTAACACAGCGGTATAATGCGTCGATTTAGGTGGCATGATTGCGCCGCTGATGACTGAATAACCCTCGCTGCGCCAGCTGGACAAGCCGCCATCTAAAATATATATTTTTTCGATATCGTGACCGAACAAACGCAATAACCAATAAGCGCGACATGCGCTATGTAATTCACTATTGTCATATAGCACAATGGTGTCTTCAGCGGTAATACCCAGTGCGCTGAGGGCAACACTTGCCGCTGCCGCATCCGTCAATACCGTGTTAGGCAAGTCTGCGTGTGGATCACACAGCGAGGTGAGATCAAAAAAATGCGCATCAGGGAGATGGTCTGCGACAAATTCAGCGCGTGCATCGCGTGCAGTGGCGGGTAGGTGCCAGCTGGCATCGAAGAGGCGCGGCGGATGTTGGCTGTGACAGAGCGCGTATAAGTTTTTGGGCGTGATTAAGCTGGGCATGTGCGTCATCCAGTATGATGATATGAGAGGCTATAGTATCTCAGATAAATAAATTGGAATAG
>VFKI01000064.1 GCA_009885665.1 Gammaproteobacteria bacterium | reverse complement strand
GCGTGATATTTTGTTCGTTTTCTGAGGCGGTGCAAAAACATCCAAAATTGATCGAACACTATCTCGGCAGCGTGGTACCGTATAAAGATAATTTTTTTGCGGCATTGAATGCGGCGGTATTTAGCGATGGTTCTTTTGTCTATATTCCGCCAGGCGTGCGTTGTCCGATGGAATTATCCACCTATTTTCGCATTAATGCAGCGAATACCGGTCAATTCGAACGCACGCTGATTATTGCCGAAGCCGGCAGCTATGTGAGTTATCTGGAAGGCTGTACGGCACCGATGCGCGATGAAAATCAATTGCATGCGGCGGTGGTTGAGTTGGTCGCGCTCGATCATGCGTATATCAAATATTCCACCGTGCAAAATTGGTATCCCGGCGATGCCGAAGGCAAGGGCGGTATTTTTAATTTTGTTACCAAGCGCGGCCAATGTCGCGGTGACTATTCCCGCATTTCTTGGACGCAAATTGAAACGGGTTCGGCAATTACGTGGAAATATCCGAGCGTAATATTGCGCGGCGATCATTCCATTGGCGAATTTTATTCGGTCGCCTTGACCAATAATCGTCAGCAAGCAGACACCGGCACTAAAATGATTCATATGGGCAAAAATACCAAAAGCACCATTATTTCCAAGGGAATTGCAGCGGGTTTTGGCCAAAACACCTATCGCGGTTTAGTGCGTATGATGCCGGGTGCGACGAACGCACGCAATTATACGCAATGTGATTCACTGTTATTAGGCGACACGTGTGGCGCACATACTTTTCCGTATATCGAAGTGAAAAATCCTACGGCTAAAGTTGAGCATGAAGCGACAACGGCTAAAATTGCCGAAGATCAATTATTTTATTGTCGTCAGCGTGGCATGGCCGAAGAAGATGCGGTGGCGCTCATTGTGAATGGTTTTTGTCGTAAAGTTTTCAATGAATTACCTATGGAATTTGCCGTTGAGGCACAAAAATTAATGGAAGTGAGTTTAGAAGGGACGGTTGGATAAAGAGATGGGTGGTGCGGATATCTGCAAAATAGGCAAACTGCCGAAGCCTTTTTAAGGTCGCATTCTTTTAAGTCTTTGATTTTAAAGGAAAATGTGTCTTTTGAACACGGTTGTCTGTTTATGCGTTATTTCTATGCCATTCATCCGGCATTCCAAATAGATACTATAAAGGTAAACAGAATATGTTACAGATTCAAAATTTACACGCTAACATCCAAGATGAAAATGGCGTTGCGCGCGAAATTTTGCGCGGGATTGATTTAAACGTCAATGCCGGCGAAATTCACGCGATCATGGGGCCGAATGGTTCGGGTAAAAGTACGCTTGCCCATTTGTTAGCGGGCCAAGCGAATTATGAGATTACCGCGGGCGAGGTTTTATTTGAGGGCCAAAATTTATTGGCGCTTGAACCCGAAATGCGTGCGGCGGCGGGTGTGTTTTTGGCATTTCAATATCCGGTGGAAATTCCCGGTGTCAACAATACCCATTTTTTACGGACAGCATTAAATAGCATACGCAAACACCGTTACGAACCACCACTGGATGCCATGGATTTTCTCACGCTGGTGAAAACAAAAATGCAGGCAGCGGGCATGGATGAGAAATTTTTACAGCGCGCCGTCAATGAAGGTTTTTCGGGTGGCGAGAAAAAACGTAACGAAGTCTTACAAATGTTATTGTTACAACCGAAGTTGGCTATTCTAGATGAAACAGATTCAGGATTAGATGTTGATGCATTGCAAGCGGTTGCCAGTGGCGTGAATAGTTTGCGTGATCCATCGCGCGCGGTCGTGATGATTACCCATTATCAACGTTTGCTTGATTATATCAAGCCGGATATCGTACATATTCTCATGCAGGGCAAAATTGTTAAAACCGGCGGGCCTGAATTAGCGCATGAAGTTGAAAAACGCGGTTATGGCTGGTTAAACGGAGCAACGGCATGATGGCTGAGTTAGCACATCACAATTGGCTGACGCAACACTGGCTCGAAATTGCGGCGCGTGAATTTTGTGGCGAAGCGGATTTTCGTCGCGCGCAGTTGGCGTTATTTTTAAAGCGCGGTTTTCCGACGCGGCATGAAGAAAGCTGGAAATACACTGACATGTCGGCATTGACGCAGGCAAGTTTTATGCCGCGCGAAGCGCCGGCGCATACGCTCTGTGCGGCAATTCAAGCGTTATTAACATCACATGTCTTACCGGCAATACGTTTGGTTTTCATTGATGGCGTATTTTATGCTGATTTTTCGGATACGACACAATTGCCGCTTGAGGTGACGTATTGCGCCTTGACAGAACTACCCGCGACGCAATTAACACGTGTTAGCCAACAAGTGTTTCAACAACACGATGCAACGCGCTATCCATTTGCATTGTTAAATGCAGCATTATTTTCAAATGGGTTTTTCTTACATATTCCGGCGCATTGTAAACTGAGCGTGCCACTACATGTTCAATTTTTTACGACACAAGCACAGCCGGTATTTTGTGCGCTGCGTAATAGCATACATATGGATGCGCATGCAGCCGCGGATATCTTGATTGAACATATTAGCATCGGTCACACGGTGCAAAATACCACAAATGATTTCACCTCAATTATCTTGGCCGATCACGCGCAATTAAATCATATCCGTCTGCAAGCATTAGCACCGACCGCCAGCCAAATCGCCAATGTGTTTGTTGAGCAGGGCGAGCATAGCCAATTTAACAGTCAATTTTTTGCATGTGGTGGTAAGTTGGCGCGCGAAGATGTTGTCATCAATCAAGCCGCACGCGATGCGGTGTGTCAATTGAGCGGCTTATCATTGACGATGCATGACGGTCAGCATTTTGATCATCATGTAACAGTTGAACATGCGGCGGCGCACGGCACGAGCAGCATGAGGTATAAAACGATTTTAGATAATAAGAGTTCAGCGGTATTTAATGGCCGTGTGCATGTGCATCCGCGTGCGCAAAAAATCAATGCCAGCCAAGCCAGTCATAACATATTGTTGTCGCCGAGCGCGGATATTTATACTAAGCCAGAATTAGAAATCTATGCAGATGACGTAAAATGTAATCATGGTGCGACGGTGGGGCAGCTGGATAATGACGCTTTGTTTTATTTACAAGCGCGTGGTATTCCGGCGGATCAAGCAAAAATGCTATTATTAACGGCATTTGTCGAAGAAATATTTGCCAGTGTGCGTGAAGCGACCTTGGCCGAATATGTGCGTGTTGCAATGGGGTATACGCATGCGTCTTGACATTCATAAAGATTTTCCAATATTAGACCAAAATATCCATGGTCGGCCATTGGTGTATTTAGACAGTGCGGCCAGCAGTCAAAAACCCAAAGCGGTGATTGAGGCGATGACGCATTATTATGAACATGATCATGCCAATATTCATCGCGGTATTTATACGCTGAGCGAGCGTGCCACAGTATTACATGATCAAGCGCGCGATCGTGTAAAACAATTTATCAATGCAAAATCGAGCGCAGAAATTATTTTTGTACGTGGCACCACCGAAGCCATCAATCTTGCCGCACACAGTTATGGCCGCAGCCAGTTGCGCGCGGGCGATGAAATCATTGTGAGCGTCATGGAACACCACGCGAATATTGTGCCGTGGCAAATGTTGGCAGCAAGTGTGGGCGCACACATTAAAGTGATTCCGTTATTGCCTACCGGTGATTTGGATATGGAAAATTATGCAAGCTTATTTTCACCGCGTACGCGCTTGGTTGCCATTACGCACGCATCGAATGTATTAGGCACAGTGAATCCTATCAAAAAGATAACCGCCATTGCGCATGCGCACCATGTGCCGGTGTTAGTGGACGGCGCGCAAGCTGTACCGCATTTGTCGGTGGATGTCCAAGATTTGGATTGCGATTTCTATGTGTTTTCAGCGCATAAAATGTATGGCCCGACAGGCATCGGCGTGTTGTACGGTAAACAAGCCTTGTTGGAAAACATGCCGCCCTGGCAAGGCGGGGGCGATATGATTGCCCAAGTCAGTTTTAGCGGGACGACGTATGCGCCATTGCCGGCTAAATTTGAAGCGGGTACGCCAGCGATTGCGGAAGCGATCGGCTTGCATGCGGCCATCGATTATATTGAAACGATTGGCATGCCGGCGATTATGGCACACGAAGCGGCGTTAATGGCATATGCAAAAACCCGACTGGGCGATATACCCGGTTTTCGTTTCATTGGGATGGCCAAAGAAAAAGTCGGCGTGATTGCTTTTACGTTAGATGACATTCATCCGCATGATATGGGCACGATACTCGATCGTTCGGGCATTGCGATTCGCGCCGGTCATCATTGTGCGATGCCATTAGTGATGTCCTTAGGGTTACCGGCCGTGGCGCGCGTTTCATTTGGCATTTATTCAAGACGTGCGGATGTAGATGCGCTCGTCAAAGGGTTATATGCAGTCAAAAAGGTGTTGGCATGACAGCAGAATTACGTGAACTCTATCAATCAGTGATTATCGATCATGGCCGTCATCCACGTAATTTTGGTGCGTTGGCAAATGCCAATCATCATCATGAAGGCTTTAATCCATTGTGTGGTGATCGTATTTTGATTCATGCGCAGACGCAAAATGATCGAGTAGAAAAAATCATGTTTGAAGGCAGTGGCTGTGCGATTTCGATGGCCTCTGCGTCATTGATGTCAGATTTATTGTTGAAAAAAACGCGGGCAGAAATTGAAACGGTGTTTGCTGATTTTCATCAATTAATTACCACCGGTCATGCCAATCAAGATTTAGGTAAATTGAGGGTGATGAGTGGCGTGCATGAATTTCCGTTACGGGTAAAATGCGCGACCCTCGCCTGGCATGCGTTGTTAGCCGCATTACGAGATGTGTCGGGTAAAGTGACGACTGAAGACGAGGAACCTATATGAATCTGGTGACATTTACCGCGGATGCAGTTACGCATATTCGCGGCATGTTGGCGAAAGATAAAACGGCCACAGCATTTCGTTTATCGGTGAAAACGACGGGATGTTCAGGGAAATCCTATGTGCCGGCGTTGGTTACCACCGGCGAGCCAGAGGATATTCATTTTATGGCGGCGGAAGATTTGCCTGTGTATGTGGAACGTGCCAGTGAAGATTTATTACGTGGCGTTGTGGTGGATTTTGTGATGGATCCGACCGGTCTTAAGCAAAAAAAATTAGTGTATATTAATCCCAATGAAGCAGGTCGCTGTGGGTGTGGGGAAAGTTTTACTGTTTGAAGCGTTTTATAAAACCGACATTCCGCACCAAAGTATTTTTTGTATAAATCGAGGCAAAAATGGGTTTTAAAGCGCAGTTTACACGCAAGTAAATGAGCATTTAAAACACATTTTTAACGAAGAGTTATCGAAAAAGACAAAGGTGCGGAATGTCGGATAAAAGATAAGGTAGAGGAATTAAAGTGCGCAGCAAACTGCATTGACAAGGTAGCGTTTTAAAGAGGCCAATATGTTTAAAAGAGATACGGTAGAAGTCACACGCGATTGCGAAGCGTTATTGATTCCAACCGGCGTGAATATTACCGTACAAAAAGGGACATTGGTTTATATTACCCAAGCATTGGGCAATGCCTACACGGTATATGTTAATGGTAATTTGGCGCGTATCGCCGGGCGTGATGGCGATGCATTGGGCTTAGTGATTATGGAAGAACCTGATGTTAATCAATTAACGGGTACGCTGGAAGATAAAGTGTGGACTTTATTGAAAACGTGTTTTGACCCAGAAATCCCCGTGAATATTGCGGATTTGGGATTGGTGTATGAATGCAATCTTGATGGGAGTGCGGTAAATATTCGCATGACGCTGACTGCGCCAGGATGTGGTATGGGACCGGTGTTGGTCGCGGAAGTGGAGCAAAAAATACGGATGTTACCTGAAGTGACTGACGTTACGGTGGAATTGATATTCGATCCGCCGTGGGAACGCAGCATGATGAGCGATGTGGCAAAATTACAATTAGGCATGATGTGAGGGGAAAATATGACAATCGATGAAATAATCCAAAATCAAATCACCACGCATCCTGTGGTGCTTTATATGAAAGGCACGGCACAATTTCCGCAATGTGGTTTTTCTGCCCAAGCGGTTAAATTGCTAAAAAATTGCGGCGTGGAAAATTTTTTTACGGTGAATGTGTTAGAAGAACCAGATATTCGTCAAGGCATTAAAACGTTTTCTAATTGGCCGACGATTCCGCAATTGTATGTCAACGGTGAATTTATCGGTGGCAGTGATATTATGGCGGAAATGCATGCGAGCGGTGAGTTACAGACGTTGTTGCAGCAGGGTTAGTGTTATCGGAAGCTTTTATAATAGTTACGTTTCGAGTCTATGTGACGGTAACTTATTCAGCAGGTATCAGATTTTGTGGCAGGCGGATGATTTTTTAGTTTAGGTTAATGTTGTTGAAGCAAATCTTTTAATGGTTGATATTTGTACTTTTTTCCATTAGGCCCTCCAAACTGATCGG
>VFKI01000052.1 GCA_009885665.1 Gammaproteobacteria bacterium | reverse complement strand
GCAGACGCGATCGATGCGTTACGTGAAGCGCGCACGATTGGCACTGTTTCATTGGAACATATGCGTGAAGAAGCCTAAGATTGATCCGGCATTCCGCACCAAAGTATTTTTTGTATAACTCGAGGCAAAAATGGGTTTTAAAGCGCAGTTTACACGCAAGTAAATGAGCATTTAAAACGCATTTTTAACGAAGAGTTATCGAAAAAGACAAAGGTGCGGAATGTCGGCTCAAACCGGCCATCTAAACACTGCATTGGAAAAGAGCCAGAGGCGGGAACACTACCCCCTCTGGCTCTTCTCATATTAGGTTAAGATTCGACACAATCGCTAAGAAGTCGCCAGCCACACAATAATATCTTCCGCCACCGCGCGCACATTCCGCCTATCCGTATGCACGCTAAAATCCGCTACCTCCTCATAAAGCGGCTCGCGTTCTTGTTGCAATCTTTCTAATACTGCTTCACGATCACCCACCCGCAATAAGGGACGACGACTGTCATTCACCGTGCGATTTTTTTGATGCGCCAATGACACTTCGAGATAGACAACCACACCATGATGACGCAATAATGCCCGACATAATGGCGACATAATAGTTCCACCGCCCGTTGCCAGAATAATACCTGACTGCGGCGCAAGATCAGATACCACCACCTCCTCACGCTTGCGAAAGCCTAACTCGCCTTCTACATCAAAAATCCAGCCAATATCCACACCCGTGCGTTTTTCAATTTCTTCATCAGTATCATAAAATATCATATCTAACCTAGACGCCAGATATTTACCTACACTACTCTTACCCGCGCCCATGGGGCCTACTAGAAAGATATTTTTTTGTCTGATTGCCACTGCTAACCTCACCTCTTCAAGTTGCGCTATTCTAGCAGAACTGCAACGCCTCAGACCACGCAGACAACAAAGCAATGGCATTTGTTAACGATTCAGATGGCTACTCGGGCAAATACCTCGCCGGTAACTGTTCAGGTACCTTAGGCGAACGGCCATCTTTGGCCAATCTTTTGCGAATGTTCTTCAAAATGCTCACATACTTCTATGTATTCTCCGCTTTTTCATCAATTTTTCACAAAACCTTGGCTCAAATCTGGCCGTTTTATGCAAAATGCAGCCCCAGCTGAATAGTTACCCTCGCCGGCGTTATGCCGTTTCTATAAAAAATAGCGTATTTTTGTATCTCCCACATAAATTGAGGTAAGCTCATGCTAAACATTTACCGTAATCTGACATAATGATGCATAAACTACGCCCTTGGCTCACCGACCGCGGCTCATTCATGCAGCGCCTAGCGCGCCATGGCATTGACGCACGCGTTCGCCTGCTGCGCCAGTATTGGCGCCTGCCGACCTATACTGAAATGCGCCAACTGAATATGACAGCACGCCGCCGCAATATCGTATTAATTCGTGAAGTCGTCATCACCAGCGGCGATAAACAATGGGCACTCGGACACAGCATTTTGCCGCGACGCACGTTGACCGGCAAAGAACGTCAACTCGGCCATTTGCATAATCGCCCTTTAGGGCGTGTATTATTTCATCATCGCCACATGACGCGCAGCGCACTTAGCTTCAATTTAACACCCGAACGTTTATGGGCGCGTCACTGCATTTTTCACCTTGCTGGCAAACCCTTATTACTCACTGAAATATTTTTGCCCGACTTGGTGGCTTTTATTGAGGCGCACACATGAATCGATTCAAAAATTATTGCCATTTACTGCGCCTACATAAACCCATCGGCATTTTGTTATTATTATGGCCGACGTTATGGGCATTATGGTTAGCAGCAGGCGGCTGGCCGCCGCGTGCGATTTTATTGATATTTATTGCCGGAACGATCACCATGCGTTCAGCCGGCTGCATTATCAATGATATTGTCGACCGCAATTTTGATCGCCATGTCAGCCGCACCCAACATCGGCCGTTAACAGCTGGCAACGTTTCACTGTGTGAAGCCCTCATATTATTTGTGTTACTCATGCTAGTTGCCTTATTTTTAGTATGGCAATTGAATGTTTACACGCGCTGGCTGGCCGTGCTCGCCGCGATTTTCACTGTCCTCTATCCTTTTTTAAAACGTATCACGCATTTGCCACAAGTAGGACTCGGTGTAACATTTTCGTTTGGTGTCCCTATGGCATTTACTGCATGCACTAACCATTTATCCGCACTGACAGGATTAACATTTATCACCGCATTGATATGGGTAGTGATGTATGACACCTTATACGCCATGACCGATCGCGCGGATGATATACGCATAGGCATCCGCTCCACCGCAATTTTGTTTGGTCGCTATGATCGCCTAATCATTGGCATTTTACAAACATGCGTTGTCATGCTACTTGCCATCATTGGTTATGATCAACATTTGCATATACCGTATTATCTTTGCCTAACAGCGGCCGCACTATTATTCGCCTACCAACAATGGCTGATTCGTACGCGCGCACCAACGCACTGTTTTCGTGCTTTTTTAAATAATCATTGGGTCGGCATGCTCATTTTTATAGGAATTATTATATGAAAATCATTGCCGATGAAAACATTCCGCAACTAGATGAATACTTTGCTGCAACAGGCGTCATCATCAAAAAACCCGGACGCGACATCGTTGCGGCTGATGTGGTTGATGCAGATATATTATTGGTACGCTCAGTCACACAAGTGAATGCAGCATTATTACAAGGCAGTCAAGTGAAATTCGTTGGCAGCGCCACCACCGGACAAGATCATTTAGATACCGCGTGGCTAGCACAACACCATATTGCGTGGGCGACTGCAGCAGGCTGCAACACCCGTGCAGTGGTTGAATATATTGCATGCACGCTAGCCGCCTTACAAAATGCTGGCTTTTTGACGCAGCCAAATTTACGTGCTGCCGTTATTGGGGTCGGTCGCATTGGTGCGCGCGTTGCGGCTTTACTTAAAATGCTGGGTTATACCGTGCTATTATGCGATCCCTTTAAGCTTAATACCGTGCCATTTGAAAAAATAACTGCATGCGATTTAGTGACTACCCATGTACCATTAGTCATGACCGGTGAACACCCCACTTTTCATTTAATCGACGACGCTTTTCTCAATCGACAAAACAAAAACTGTGTTTTTATCAATACCAGTCGCGGCGCCATCATTGCCGATGAAACCATCAAACAAGCAGATGCTTCGTTTTGCTGGTGCCTCGATGTTTATGAAAATGAACCCAATCTTAATCGCGAAATTATTGCAAAAGCTTTTCTCAGCACGCCGCATATTGCCGGTTACACAGTAGAAGCGAAAATTCGCGGCACGATAATGTTATATGAAGCGGCAGTCGCACACGGAATCATAACGGCGCAAAAAATGCCAAGAGAAAGCGTATCAAACAATCTCCTTGAAATAAAAAAGGAAATTGACTGGCAACCGCTGCTACTGCACACGTTCGACCCAAGGATTATCTCCGCCGAATTGAAAAAAAAACCTGCTCAATTTGATCACTTACGCAAGCATTTTCAACGCGCCTCAATTTTATTGCTTGATTAACTGTATCTATTACAAAAGATAGGGTAGAGGAACTGAGTGCGCGGCAAACTGCATTGGCAAGCGTCAGAGGGGGAGAATCGCGCCCCCCTTTGGCAACCCCCATCGCGAACTGGTATCTTTGGAGCGTGTGCGAAATGTCGGTTATTGGCTTGATTAATAGAGCCCGCCGTCGCCCGGCTCCGCCGACGTCGACGTTGCGGCTGCTGGTGCCGCATCATCGCCGCCATCACTCGCAACGTCATCACTCGAGCGCGGTAAATACGGTTGCATAAAATATTCAAACCGTGCCGCAGGATTTTCAGCATCTGCGCGCCGTCCCGTGATGGGATCAATACGTATACTGACGATACCCGGCGGCTGCTCCGGCGTATGATCGGGCGTATTTTTCAACGCCGCTTTCATAAAGTCCATCCAAATAGGTAAAGCGGCTTTATTACCATATTCATGCAAGGATTGTTGCTGTTGATCAAAACCAACCCACGCCACCGCTACTAATTGTGCGTTATATCCATCGAACCAGGCATCCACTTGATTTTGCGTCGTGCCCGTTTTGCCAGATAAATCCTTTCGATTTAAACTGCGCGCACGCACACCGGTGCCATGCTCAATCACATCATGCAAAGCGGAAGTAATTAAAAATGCATTTTCCGATGAGATGACACGCGGTGCGCGGGTATTATCATTCGGCAACGGCGGCGCACAATCGCGACAAGCGACCAAAGGCCGCGCCTGATAAACTAATTTACCCTGCTGCATAATATGATCAATTGCATAGGGCACGACATGAAATCCGCTATTGGCAAATACGGCATAAGCTGCCGCCATTTGTAACGGCGTGACACTGGCCGTGCCTAATGCCAGCGATAATTCATGCGGTAATTGCATCGCACTAAAACCAAATGGTTCAGCATAACGAATCGCATAATCCACGCCAATTTGTTGCAATAAGCGAATCGTTAATAAATTATAAGAATGGATCAAGCCAATACGCAAACGCGTCGGACCAAAAAAACGTCTCTCGTCATTTTGTGGTCGCCATACGGTATTATTATAAGGATTTTGATAAATAATCGGCGCATCATTGATCAAAGTGGCCAGCGTGTCACCCTTGGCTAAGGCCGCCGAATAAATAAAGGGCTTGAAACTAGAACCTGGCTGACGTCGCGCATCCGTCATACGGTCAAATTTACTTAAGGAATAATCAAACCCTCCCACCAATGCGAGCATTCCGCCATTTTCTGGGTTTAACACCACCATGCCCGCTTGCGCCTTGGGAATTTGCGCAAGCCGCCAACTTTTATCGGGTAATTGCATGATGCGAATGACATCCCCTAAATGCAAAATATCATGTGTATGGTGCGGCATAGGACCCAGAAAATCCGGATTGACTTGACGGCGCGCCCAGGCTAAACCCGCCCACGGAATAATCATCAGCCGGCCATCGGCGCGCAATACCGTGACAGTTTGATCCGTCATATCAATGACAGCTGCGGGCTCAAGGCCGGCAACTGCAAACATTTTTTTGAGTGTTTCTTGCCATGCCTTCATTTCACCAGGCCCTGGCACACCCAGATTACGCTCTGGACCACGGTAGCCATGCCGCTGATCATATGCGATTAAGCCTTGTTGCACCGCTTGATCGGCAATTTTTTGCAAGCGGCTATCGAGCGTCGTATATACACTGAAATTATCCGTATAAATGCTATCGCCATACATGGTTTCAAGCTGTTGACGCACCAACTCTGCCATATAAGGTGCGTTCACTTGCACGCCTAAATCATGGTAACTCGCATTGAGCGGCGTATCCAAAGCCGCGCGCAATTCTTTTTCCGTGATGTAACCGCTGTCATACATGCGTGCCAACACATGGTCGCGACGCTTTTTCGCCGCCACTGGATGTGAAATCGGATTTAACGCAGACGGCGCCTGCGGCAAGCCTGCCAACATGGCGTATTGGTCGAGCGTTAATTTATCCAATGATTTACCATAATAAATTTGGGCAGCCGCCGCCACGCCATAAGCGCGATTACCCAAAAAGATCTTGTTTAGATAAAGCTCGAGGATTTTTTGTTTACTTAAATGATGATCAATTTTCAGCGCCAATAAAATTTCGCGTAATTTACGGCCAAATGTTTTATGACGCGACAAATAAAAGCTACGCGCCACTTGCATGGTAATCGTACTGCCGCCTTGCTCCTTACGACCTGTCGCCACTAATAATAAGCCGGCGCGGATCAAGCCAGGAATATCGATGCCTGGATGCTGGAAATAGCGTTGATCCTCAGTCGCCAATACGGCTTGAATCAACTTAGTCGGAATTTGATCGTATGGCACAGGAATACGGCGATTTTCACCGAACGCCGCGATAAGCTTGCTGTCATGGGTGAAAATTTGCAATGGAACTTGCAAGCGCACGGTATTCAATGCATCGATATCAGGTAATTGATACGTGGTGTAATACCATGCGCTGGCCATCACAATAATAATGGGCAAACTCAAAATGAGTATCAGCTGGGTCAGCCGATAAAACAAACGGGCTAAAAAGTTCATGCGTACTCTGCAGTTAATTTATCAATGCCTTGCATTTTACTACAGAATACGCCAAGATAGCTGCATCTGCACCAAAATCTTCTGCACCTGCCGTCCATTCAATAGCACATTATATAATATAGCTTCTCACCGACATTCCGTACTAAAGTATTTTTGTATCTCACAAAAGATAGGGTAGGGGAACTGAGCACGCGGCACACTGCATTGACGAGCGTCAGAGGGGGAGAATAGCGCTCTCCCCCTCTGACAACTCCCCCATCGCTACCCATTACCCTAATAACATATAACGTAACATATAACGCACATCCTGCATTCTGCAAGGAACTTCTATGCTATTTTCACGTCAACGCCACACGGGCATTGCCTTGTGTGGCGACCATATTACGCTTGCTTGCCTCAGCCGCAAGCACGGCCAACCGCGATTGGAACACTATGCAGCCGCCCCGCTGCCAACTGATTGCTGCACCGCTGGCAAGCTTTTGCAAACTGAACCCATCGCACTGACATTACGCCAACTGAGCGAGGAAGCACATGTGCAGCATTGGCCCGCCAGCCTTGCCTTATCGGCTATTTACACCATGCGCAAACTGATCCGCCTACCCAGCGAACTGAGCGATGCGGAGCGAGAAACTTTACTGACAGAAAATCTGCCGCACTATTTTCCTGATGTTACTGATCCTGTACAGCTGGATTTTGCTACACATACACAAGGCGAACATGAAGATGAAGTGTTGGCAAGCATTGCGCGCACCGCTGACATTGAAAAATTCACCTCACTCGCAATAACTGCCGGCATTCGCTTGTGTGCAATTGATATTGATGCGTACGCTAAGCAACAAGCCATGGCGTTTTCATCAGCACATCCCGCACCCTATCCACACTTTTTTTTGGAGTGTTATACCGACAGCATGCAATTAACCATCATTCATGCAAATCAAACGCTTTCTTTGCATAAACTGGATTCACTTACCGTCAGCAGTTTACAACATTATTTACACGCTTTTTCTACCCCGCCACACACATTGCTGAAACTATGGTTAAGCGGCAATCCACAACAATGTCTGCGTTTACACGCCGCGCTCTCTGATACACCCACCATTCTAGCAACCATACTCAACCCCTTTCCCCATCAAGAAAAACTGACTGCGCCATCGCCGTTATTGGGCACGGCTGTTGGCACCGCATTGCGGTGGCTAGCATGACACGCATCAACTTATTACCATGGCGTGCACAACGACGTTTGCGCTTAGCGCGGCGTAAAAAAATATTCATCGCGTGCGGCTTAGGGTTGCTTATCTTTTTTATCATGATTGAATTTGATTTATCGCAAAAACGCCAACACATGATCGAAATAACGCGCAATTTAAGCGCGCCATTAAAATTAGAAAAAACCCGCCTCTCACACGCCACCTTAATATTATCTGCTAAAACGCATGCACTAACCCCCATAAAAAAAATTGATCGTTATTCTATTCGTGTCATGCAATTTGCTGGCTGGCTCTATCAAGCTGGCCACTATAGCGCAATGTTACGCTTACCCGATGGCAGCAGTTTTCGCGTTATTGTCGGCGAATGTATCGGTACTGAACATGCCTGCATTGAAAAAATTGACACGCACGGCATCCGGTTTAATTATGAAGCAAAGGAAAATGACATATGAAATATTTGCAACGCTATTTTTTTCTATTCATATTTTTATTCGAATTTTTATTTTTATTTTTTATCACAAATGCAGCTTTCGCTACTGCGCCGCCACCCATCTCTATGGCATTACAAACCGTGCCTTTAGCCGACGCATTACACGCATTGGCTGACAGCATGCAACAAGATATTATTGTCAGCCCCGATGTGACCGGCAATATTTCACTGACATTGCAAAAACGCGCGCCAGCGGCCGTATTTGATACTTTGCTACAAAGCCAACATTTGATTCGCACTGAAAAAGGGCACACTTGGATCATCCAAACGCAAAAAGCATTACTACAACACGTTGAGCAAACCAAAAAACTACGCGATTCACAAGAAAATCTTGCGCCGTTACACGTCGATTATTGGCATTTGCGTTATGCCAGCGCAGCGGATGTCGGCAAATTATTGCAAGAAAAAACGTCGCAATTATTATCAAATCGTGGCAGCCTATCGATTGATGCACGTAGTAATCGTTTAGTAGCGCGCGATACCCCTGATCGTTTACACGCATTAAGCATCATGATTCAAAAAATGGATATTCCCATTCAACAAGTGATGATTACGGCAAAATTGGTGAGCATTGACAGTGATTTTGAACGCACGCTTGGCATTGATTTTTCTAATGCCACCGACAGCAGTGACGAGCGCGAGCAAACGCCCGCACATTATGCCTTGGCGGTCGCGCATTTAGCGAATAGTCATTTATTAGATATTCAACTTGCGGCTGCTGAACAGCGTGGCCATGCTGAATTATTATCCAGTCCGCGTTTATTTACCGCCAATTATGCGACAGCATTCATTGAATCTGGCGAAGAAATCCCTTATCAAGAAATCAGCCGCAGTGGCGCCACCGGCGTGGCGTTTAAAAAAGCCGTGCTACGCTTAAAAGTGACGCCGCAAATTTTGCCACAGCAGCGTTTATTATTAAAATTGGAAATCAATCAAGATAAACCTGCCAGTCGCATTGTGCTCGGCGTTCCCGCCATCACCACCCGTCAACTGGCATCCAGCGTACAATTAAAAAGTGGTCAAACAATTGTATTGGGCGGCATTTTTGAAACCAATCAACGCGAAGAAATAACACGTATACCGCTGCTAAGCGAGCTGCCTTTGTTGGGAAAATTATTTCAACAGCAAGCATTAACGCAAAATAAACGTGAGCTATTAATCTTTGTCACTCCGTGGATTATGAATTAATCCTATCAGGATCCGACATCCCGCATCGACATTGCAAATGTAGCGCCGATCTATCATCACTGCTGCGTCAGACAACGGCGCATCCAATCGAGCAAACGCTTTGTTTTCAATGATAGATAACGACTTTGTAAATAAAAAATATGCATCCACTCTGGCTCAACCGCATAGTCAGTCAAGACAACACGCAACTGATTTTGCCCAACTTCATTCTCTACCATAAAACTTGGTAAATAACTGAGTCCAACCCCTGCCACGCAAGCATTGATTAAGCCATCGCCACTATCGGTTTGCCAGTTACCAGACACCGGAACAGTCTGATTTGAAAATTTCCATTGGTGATCATTGCGAAAAACAAGACAATTGTGTTGCGCCAAGTCAGTCGGGTGCAGCGGAATATCATGATGCGCAAAATAGCTGGGGGATCCATAACACTGATAACGCAGCGGAAAAAGCTTGATGCCAACCGCATTTTGTGGATCAAGCAAATATTTTTCCGGGGCAAATAAAATGTCGGCTTTTGTCTGGAGCAGACAAACTGGCTGACTGGCAGTAATAAGTTGTAACTTGAGCTTTGGATACTGACTGAGAAACTGACTGAACACGCTAGTCATGCGTGGTAAAGTCGAAATATTGGGCGGCGCGTAAATAACGACCTTGCCTTGTGGCTCGCCATGATAATCTTTCAGCGCATGCTCAATATCTTGCCATTCCTGGAGCAAAGGGGTGACGCACTGTAGCAAATATTCTCCCGCATCTGTAATTCGAACCACCCGAGTCGTACGAACAAATAGCGTCAATCCCAATTGTTTTTCCAACCAATGCACCCGCTTAGTTACGACTGAAGCAGGCAAGTCCATCGCGCGTGCTGCTGCGGAAAAACTATGATGAAAAGCAACTTGCTTGAACGTGAGCACCCCATCTAACCAATTCATAAGCATCCATTATTGTTTCACATGTAGAAATAATATATTTCAAATATGCCTAATTATCAAACAATCAGCAGCCATGTATGATGGCCACGTAACTGAGTAACACATCACATTTTTAAACATTGAGAGAGGTATAACATGCAAGCGATAAATTTAATTGATCTTGGCAACACTTTACCTGATTGGCAAGGGAACAGCGTTGCTGAGCTAGGCGACATCAAGATTAGGCTATTTCATTTGACGCCTGCTAAAGAAATGATTATGGATGAAGAAGGGCACATCACGCCTGAATGGCTGCTGGTTTTAAAGGGTTCAATCAAAGTGCAAACGCCACACGGCGAACTCCGTTTAAAGACAGGAGACAGCTTTATCATTCCGCCTGGCACCGATCATCGTTTAAATGTTGATGATGCACCCGCCATAGGCTTGATCGCTCGCGATATGCGACAAGATCCCGCTAAATCATTTGCCGGCGTTGTCGTTGATCGAATATCCTAAGGCTAACTATTCAGCAGGTGTCAGATCCATTCATCCGATAGGAAAAACATAATGATACAGCGGCCACTTTGGTTGCAATTGAACTCAAATCGCTGGCAGCACGCTGGCAAAACCGGCTTAGCATGCTTGCTTGGCTTGCTTATTACGCATTTGACTGGCCTGCCAAATAGTCAATGGGTGATCATCACGATTATCGTGGTAATGAGCGGGCAACTCAATGTAGGTGGCTTGTTGCAAAAATCGTTTATGCGTTTTTGCGGCACCCTGGCGGGTGGCGGCGTGGCGATGCTGGCATTGTGTATGCCGCATCATACCCTTCTCTGGTTAGAAACAGCCAGCATCTTTGCTATCATTGGTTTTGCTTATGTTAGCGGTAGCAATGCAGCCATAAGCTATGTTGGCACGCTAGGCGCGGCCACCGTCGTGATTGTGCTGCTCGGCAATAATACAACATTTGCATACGGCATCGATCGAATAATCGAAATCTTAATTGGCATTACAATTGCGTTAAGCGTTTCGCTCAGCGTACGCCCCATTCATGCCCGCCACTTAATCCCACAACAAATCACCCTGATTTTATTGCAGTTAATTGAATTTCATCAGCAAGCTTGTACGTTTAACGCGTTGTCGCCCAGTGACAGTACGCATTTTTTGGACGTAGAAGAAACGTTACGACAGCATTTGCTCGCTTTGCGCCGCTTAACAACTGAAGCCAGCCGCGAACCGGGTAAGCAGCGCTTTTCCGCGATTCGGCTACGTGAAATTGAACAAGATATCCGCCAATTGATGCGGGGGATGCTGCATCTTCACTACGCGTTAGCGCATATCCCCGACCTCGCAACTCAACCACTGACACTTGAAGCTTTATCCGCATGGCAAGCAGCCATTCAACAGCAGCTAGAAACCATCGCGCACAAACTGAGTCGCTCCAAAGATGCGCCGCATGAACTGTCACCACCCATAAGCGGGGGGCCGTTACCCACCATTCCTCAGCCATACGCGCAACAGCTTGCAAGCGACACCCAGCAAGCATGGTATACCTTGCTTTCCGCTGTTAGCCAGATAGAATATCATTTACAACATTTGACTGACTTGCTCTCATCATGTTAACTGAGCGCCATGGGTTCGTGAATAACTTAGGATACACTTAGGCTCTGCGCATAAATAACTTTTACACCTTGCATCCCATCATGGAATCATCTATAAACGTTCCTCAGTCGAAAAACCTCGGAATACTTCAGCATTCCTGCGATTTTTCTTCTTCCGCTACGCTTATATCTGACACCACGCTGGGCGCAATCTGTCAAAGTTATTTATGCGCAGAGCCTTATCGTAACACCACACTTAAATAATATTGCATTGCCGGATCCAGCACGCAATAACACCCATCTTCACGCTGATAAATTAAATCTCGCGTCACCAAGGCATCAACCGCTTGTTGCGCACTGGAAGCTGACACATTATAAGCACTGGCAAATTCAACCGCTTGAATCGATTTTGTCGGCTGACAGGCTAATGCCATCATCATTTTGCGCTGATTCAAACTGAGATCTACCACATCATGACGAATAAATTGTCGCTGCGCTCTGACATAGCTATCCCATAAATGTTCTATCGTAGCGACTTGCGGCACGTTGGTTTCTTGCCATACCAGCTGACATAACACATTCATATAATAAGGATGCAATTGCGTCACATCGAAAATGCGCGCCAATACCGCTTGCGCTAATTTCTTTTGCCAGCGTCGTTGTGCTAATTTTTCAAGATGGCCAATATAATGCACAGGCAGCATACGCTCAAGCGACAAGACTTGACATAAACGATAAAGTGGCCGCCCTTGCTCAGCAAACATTTGCTGCAGCAAGTGGCGATGACTTCCTGAAAATACATAGGCAATATGCTGACTACGCTCAACGGCATGACGAATCGCCGCCTCAATAGCGTGGGCGTTTTTTAACTGACTAATTTGCTGAAATTCATCCATAAAAATGACGGCGCGCTTACCAAAATGTCCAGCGGTCTCATCTAAACGCAGCAAAACTTCAGTAATATCATGTAAAGGTGCCGCCGTGAGCGTGAGCTTTAATTGTGCCCCCAGCACCCCCAAGCGAATCTCGGGTTTCATTTTTGCAAACACATGTAACAGCGTTTCACGCGCACGCTTTAGCCGTGGTAACAAAGAAAACGCCAACTGGCTAACACGATTCACCACCAAATCGGATACATATGTTTCGTGATAAGCCGCCAAAAAATCCATACAGCAATAAGGCGTTTTTGCTTCACGCGCCACCTGCGTCACTAGACTGGTCTTACCATAACGCCGCGGCGCCATCAATACGACATGATGATTGGCACGGATACGCTCAAGTAATTGCTGTCGCTCTGCCACACGATTGACAAAGGCATCCCCTTGCGCGATACCCTCTGGAAAATACTCAATTTCTTGCATACAGGCCTCAGCATACGGATACGTCTTTATCACATAATACTATATCACATAATACTATGTCACATAAAAGTATGTGATAAAGATAGACCGCCCACCAGCCACCCTCACCCAACAAATAAGTCGCATCTGCCGCTAAAATACGGCATCCCGTTTGCATCTCAGGAGGCGAACGGTATCCTTGATTTGACGAGCGGCACGAAATGAATTCGCGCACACTTGCTCAAGGGGAGGATCGCGATTCTCCCCCTGAGAATTCCCGTCGCGCAATGAAAACACTTTCTGATGCTTCGCATCTTCAAGTGTAATGGGTATATAATAGCCGCATTACACGCCACGGAATCATTTCATGCAGCCCCCTATCGTCATCATCGGCACAGGCCTCGCCGGCTACCAATTGGCACGCGAGTTTCGTCGTCTCGATCAAGACGCCCCACTCGTTTTGCTCACCGCCGATGAAGGCCATTATTATTCCAAGCCGCAACTCTCGTCTGCGCTGACGCAAGAAAAAACCGCAACGATGCTCGCAACCGCCAATGCCGAAAGCATGGCGCAGCGCTTAAATGCGGCAATTGCCACGGGTGCACGCGTATCAGAAATCGATACAGCGAACAAAATGCTTTATTTTCACAATGAAAGAATGCCTTACCAAAAACTGGTACTGGCATGCGGCGCCGACCCAATCAAAGCGCCGCTGCAGGGCGACGCTATCGACGATGTCTTAGCCATCAACCATTTGCAACATTACGCTAAATTTCGTGAATTATTGCAGCACAAAAATCGTATTGGCATTTTGGGTGCCGGCCTCATTGGTTGTGAATTCGCCAACGACCTCAGTAATGCCGGTCATGAAGTGCACGTCATTGCCCCTGCCAATGCGCCACTCGATGCATTAATCCCTGAGCAAATCGGTCAACACCTTAAAGATGCGCTGACGGATAATGGCGTACATTTTCACCTAGGCTGCACTGTCAACCGTGTCGACAACCTGCCCGATAATCGCTACACGCTTGAATTATCCAATGGCAATGAATTAGAAGTTGAACTGGTGATCTCGGCCATCGGCTTGAAGCCGCATACCCAACTGGCAGAAGACGCTGGCCTATTAGTCAACCGCGGCATTTTGGTCAACCGTTATTTAGAAACCAGCACACCCGACATCTACGCCTTAGGGGATTGCGCCGAAGTAGAAGGTTTTGTACTGCCCTTTGTCACACCTTTATTGCAGTGCGCCCGCGCGCTAGCGCAAACGCTGGCTGGCACACCCACTGTGGTCGACTACCCCGCTATGCCTATCGTCGTTAAAACACCCGCGCATCCCATCGTAATCTGTCCACCACCACGCAACTTGAGTGGCAGCTGGCAAATTGATACCGTTGACGCGGGTGTGCGCGCTTTGTTTTATGATGACAGCCAACAATTACGCGGCTTTGTGTTGACCCGCGATGCCGTCAAAGAACGCGCCGCGCTGGTGAAACAATTACCGGACATGTTTTGAGTTTTTTTAGCCTATAATGTAACGGCTTGCCCCCAAAAAAAGCAGTCTTTACGCGACGAGGGGCTTGAGTCGTTATCCTATCATTCAGCACACCACAACACTGACGAGCCAACATCATGACACTTTTTTCCGCCATCATTACACTGACGCTGGTCATGGATCCGCTGGGCAATATCCCCATGTTTTTGTCGATATTAAATAGCGTCGACCCCAGCAGGCGGCGACGCATCATTTTGCGCGAAACCTTGATTGCCTTATTAATTTTGATTGTCTTTTTATTTTTCGGGAAATACATCCTCAATGGCATGCAATTATCAGAAAATGCCCTAGGCGTCGCCGGTGGCATTATTTTGTTTCTGATCTCCATTCGCATGATTTTTCCGCATGATGAACACACTTCGCGTAACTTGCAGCATAGTGAGCCTTTTATTGTGCCGCTGGCCGTCCCCCTAATTGCCGGCCCCTCCACCATGGCGATGGTCATGTTGCTGGCAACCCAACAACCGCATTTGATCTGGCATTGGTGTCTTGGGCTAATCATTGCCTGGACAATCTGCACCCTGTTTTTGTTATTCGCTGATCGTTTGAGCCGTATTCTCGGCGAACGTGGCCTCATCGCAATTGAGCGTTTAATGGGAATGATACTCACCGCGATGGCGGTACAAATGTTTTTGAACGGCTTAGCGGGATTTTTTCATGCTTGTGGCAAATAATGGCAAAACACGCTATATTGCGCGTCTTATTTCATACTGCCTTGTCGAGACAACCATGCTAAAACGTGCATTCTTACTCTCCTCTCTGTTATTGCTGGCCAATTGCGCACACACACCTTCAACCACTTGCGCTGCACAAGACTGGCAGGCATTGGGCAATGCAGATGGCCTTGCTGGCCACGCACCACAAAATATCCTGCAACAATTAAAAGAATGTGGCAACAGCGTGATGACTGCCAGCAATCAGGCATATCAAGATGGCTGGCGCGCGGGCGCAACACGCTATTGCCGCCCCAGTATCGCGGATGGTTATAAGGACGCGCTGGCCGGCTTACCGATTGAAAACATTTATACACACAATACATTATGCCAAACAGCCGGCATCCCACTGATCAGCGGCAGTTATCGCGTTGGCTGGAAGCAGGGGCATGCGGCGCTTGGGCATACGCCGAAAAGCATATAAAACCCAATATTTTTCTTTAAGGAATGTGCACGAAATCAAGAAAACGTTGACATAGCCGACATTCCGCACCAAAGTATTTTTTGTATAAATCGAGGCGAAAATGCGTTTTAAAGCGCCGTTTACATATACGTAAATGCGCATTTAAAACGCATTTTCAACGTGGAGTTACCAAAAAAGACGAAGGTGCGGGATGTCGGATATTCTTATTTCGTCTGACTTCCATCCTCCGGCGGCTCGGTCAGCCAATTATGCGGCATCCCGGCGGGGCGGGGGGACATATTGAACGGCGTTGGATTGAAGCCACTCCCCTTGCCCGCGCTGCTACTCGCCGAAGCTGCACCACCACCGCTCGCCGTGCCCGTTGTTTCTTCACTGTCAAACGTATTGAGCACATCCCCATATATATCATATAAGCGATACACCACGTGCACGCGCATACGCTGATCTTCTTCGATACAGGTATGAATGAATTCTTTCGCCTTCAGCAAATCAATAAATTCTTTTAATAGCGATTCACCACCACGTTGATATTGACGTGTAATTTTATACATTGTTATTTCACTCCCTTACAATTGGTTAATACCACTGGCCGCGCCGACCAACACCACATCCGCCGGGCGGCGCGCAAAAATGCCATTCATGACCACGCCCGGGATTTGATTTAATGCTTCTTCCATTGCAGTGGGCTGCAAAATCGTTAAGTGATGGACATCAATAATATGATTACCATTATCCGTCACCACATTTTCACGCCACAATGGCTGACCACCCAATTTAACAATTTCGCGCGCCACAAAACTACGCGCCATCGGAATCACTTCAATCGCCACCGGAAATCCACCCAGTCTATCGACCACTTTTGACTGATCGACCATACACACAAATTTTTTGGCGACCGCCGCAATAATTTTTTCACGCGTCAGCGCCGCGCCGCCACCCTTAATCATTTGCTTCGCCGCATTGACTTCATCCGCACCATCAATATATAACGGCAATTCACCCGCTGAATTTAATTCAATCACGGGTATCGAGATGGCTTTTAATCGCTTAGCCGTTTCAAGCGAACTGGCGACCGCTGCTTCAACTTTACCTTTAACCGCTTGCAACGCATCAATAAAATGATGCACCGTCGAGCCTGAGCCCACACCTAATACCATGCCATATTCAATGAATTCGATCGCAGCAATCGCTGCCGCTTTTTTTTGCATTTCACGCTGCGGATCAAATGCCATGCTGCGCTCCTAATTCCGACAAAACCTGCCAACTATACACACCCGTGCGATGGCCATCACTAAATACCAAACGTACTGCATAATTCCCCATCGGCTCTATGCTTAAAATGTTGACTTTTTCATACGATTCAACATCAACGTCTGTCGCGCGCATTTCCGCTGAAGGCGAATGCGCGCGTAATACCGCACACGGCAAAACAATATTTTTATCGGTATATTGCAATTCCAATGTACGCGCAATTTTATGAAGCACTATTTTTTTAGGCATCATAAGTATCTCCTACATAAACTAGGGTAATGGGTAGCGATGGGGGAGTTGTCAGAGGGGGAGAGCGCTATTCTCCCCCTCTGACGCTCGTCAATGCAGTGTACTGCGTACTTCAGTTCTTCTACCCTATCTTTTGTAGCAGATACCATCATAAAATATAACGGCTCAAATCTTCATCCTTCACCAAATGCATCAAATGCTTGTTAACATAGCCTGCGTCAACCACCACCGTCTGACCCGCAAAATCATTGGCTTCAAATGACACCGTTTCTAATAACCTTTCCATAATCGTATGCAAACGTCTAGCACCAATATTTTCAGTCCGCTCATTCACTTGCCAAGCAACTTCCGCCACGCGCCGCACACCCTCTGCCACAAATTGCAAACTCATGCCTTCTGTTTGCAATAATGCGGCATATTGCTCAGTCAGTGACGCGGTCGGCTCTGTCAAAATTCTGACAAAGTCATCAACGTTTAACGCTTTCAATTCGACACGGATCGGTAAACGCCCCTGCAATTCTGGGATTAAATCAGAAGGCTTAGCAAAATGAAACGCGCCAGACGCAATAAATAAAATATGATCCGTGCGTATCATGCCATAACGCGTGGTGACAGTGCAGCCCTCAATTAAAGGCAACAAATCACGCTGCACACCTTCACGCGATACATCCGCACCCGCGTGCTCCGAACGCTTGGCGACTTTATCCAATTCATCCAAAAATACAATGCCATTTTGTTCGACGCTTTTTAAAGCACGCGCCTTCAACGCATCATCATCAATCAATTTACCGGCTTCTTCATCACATAAAATTTTACGCGCTTCAGCAATCTTCAATTTACGTGTTTTTTTACGCTCAGATCCCATGTTTTGAAACATGGATTGCAATTGACCTGTCATTTCTTCCATGCCCGGCGGCCCCATAATTTCAACACTGCCAGCACCACGATTCACTTCAACTTCAATTTCTTTGTCATCCAATTCACCCTCACGCAAACGCTGACGAAACGTTTCACGCGTGGTGGAATCGATCATGCCTTCCTTGCCCGGTTCACCTGCAAAACTCACGCCTGGCATAGGCAATAAAATATTTAAAATCCGTTCTTCTGCCGCATTTTCTGCACCCACCCGCGCGCCAATCATTTCTTGCTCGCGCAGCATTTTGACTGACATATCCACTAAATCGCGGATAATTGATTCAACGTCACGCCCCACATAGCCCACTTCAGTAAACTTAGTGGCCTCGACTTTAATAAAAGGCGCATCCGCCAGCTTAGCCAACCGCCGCGCAATTTCGGTTTTACCGACACCGGTGGGCCCTATCATTAAAATATTTTTCGGCATCACTTCGTCTGCTAGCTCAGCAGGTAATTGCATACGCCGCCAACGATTACGCAACGCAATAGCGACCGCGCGCTTGGCATCCGCCTGGCCGACAATGTGATGATCAAGTTCTTGGACAATTTGCTTCGGTGTCATATCAGACATAATAATTTCTCTTATTCAGTCAGCGTTTCAATAGTGAAATGCGTATTCGTATAAATACAAATGTCAGCAGCAATGCCGAGCGATTTCTCCACAATGCTGCGCGCATCTAATTCGGTATTTTGCAATAATGCAGTGGCCGCAGAACGTGCATAAGCACCGCCTGAACCAATCGCAATCAAATGATTTTCAGGCTCAATGACATCACCGTTACCGGTAATGATGAGCGAAGTTTTGCTATCCGCCACCGCCAACAAGGCTTCAAGCCGCCGCAACATGCGATCACTGCGCCAATCTTTAGCCATCTCAACGGCAGCGCGCGTGAGATTGCCCTGATGCGTTTCAAGCTTAGCTTCGAAACGCTCGAATAAAGTAAATGCATCCGCTGTGCCGCCGGCAAAACCCGCCACGACGCGGTCATTATACAAACGGCGCACTTTACGGGCATTGCCCTTCATAACAATGGCGCCTTGCGTGACTTGGCCATCGCCACCGACAACAACCATGCCATTGCGACGTACGGATAAAATGGTGGTGCCACGATATTGTTCCACGGGATGCTCCTCAAGTCTGAAGTAGCATATATAAGGGCGAATTATGGATAGTCAACCAGTGCTTATCACGCCACACCTCAGTCTTTAAGCTCCGCGTTAATGTTACCACCCAAAAATTGACTGCAAAGACCTATTGCCCCTATCACCATCATCAACGTCGCAACATAAAGTGGCAACGTGGCATGCCATGATGCCATCCATCCCGCGGCAACACCTGTCAGTGTCCACGCTAAAAATAATAGCGTGCTGGTATAGCCCAACACCCAACCCTGCAATTCTGCAGAAACGCGATCAGAAATCAACGTCAACAAACTGGTGTAGGCCGCAGCGGTAAAAAGCGTGACGGGAATAACAAAAATCCATTGCGCTTGCGCGGTATGCAATACGCTACAGCCCATTAACCCAAACAGAACCAAGCCGACACTACAACGCATGAGATTTATCAGACTGAAAAGCTTCAATAACCAAGGGTAAATAAACAATAAACCCGCCGCCATCGTTAAACCCATATACGCATTAAATAGCGAAATTTTTTGTACGGAATAATGACTGACCGCGGCAAGATATAAGCTGATAGATTGATAATACTGACTCCACGCTAACTCAAGGCAAAAAAACACCAGCAAATACATGCCAACATGATAATGCCGCGCGATTTTTTTTAAACCCAATAGTGTATCGAAAAAACCTGGCATATGCGCATGGGTTGAATTAACAACACGTGTTTCCTTGAAAAAGAAAGCCAATAGAACAAGATTCAATAGACTCAAAACACTGGCCGCATAAAACGGCGTTGTCAAACCAAACCAAGCAATCACATGATGATCTGACAAATAGCCGCCCGCCAGCGGCCCTACAATGATAGGCAACGTCATCATCAACGCCACCCAGCTCAAGAAAAATGATTTTTGTTTTTGTTTAGCAAGATCCGCCACACACGCTTGCGCAATAGGCTGACTAACAGAGCCCAAGCCACTCAATACACGCCCCAACAAAATCAATGACAGCATTTGATTATCAATGCCCGCAATCGGCAACACAAATCCGGCAAGAATGGCTGCTAGACAAAATAACAACGTTTTTTTACGGCCAATACGATCCGATAAACGGCCAATAAAGGGTGCCATGATGAGAGACGTAAACATGGATAACGATAAGGTGATGCCGGTTAACAGACTGCGCGTGGCGTAAGCGGTATCGTGCGGCAATAGATTAAAATGCGGATCAAAGAAAAGTTGCAACAAAACCGGAATAATTAAAAAATAACTGAATGAATCAATAAATACCAGCAACAATAGCGGTAACAATCTGTGCCACACTTTATTATGACTGAATGGCGTGACACGCACTTTACCCACGCCATTATTTGAATAATTGTTATTCTGCGCTGACACAACCCGCTCCCTCTACCCTTCCGCTACACGCTTCACGACACTCTCAACACCCTGACGGCGCAAGCGCGCAGACGCCAACATAGCGGATTTTTTATTACTAAACGAGCCATGTTGAATACGATAAACAATCTTACCATGATGCGATTGACGCAAAATTTTGCTGTCTATGCCAGACAATAATAACGACAATCGATTTCGCGATGCGGCAACAGCCGTGGAAAATTCACCGAGCTGCAAAACATAGCCATGAACAGGCGATGCTGAAGCAACATGCGATGCCACAAGCGGATGCTTTACCGATAGCGCGGTCGCGCCTGGCGCAACTGGCACAACTGGCGGCACAACCACCGGTGCAGATGCCGCGACAACAGCAGCAGCAGGCGCAGCAGCAACAGTAGTAGCAGCAGCAACAGTAGCAGCAACAGTAGCAGCAACAGTAGCAGCAGGCGCAGTGCCTCCACCCCGTCGCACCACAGCTTGCGCACTCGCGTCTAATGGCGGGGGCGCCTGCATTTCAGATAACGTATTGTAAAAATCAAAATGAATCGCCGTATCCGTCTTTGCGGTCGCTGCTGTCGTAACAAGCTTGGGCGTGACATGCGACGCATGCATACGATGAAACATCGCTTGCAAATGTGTCCGCCATGTCGCGCGAGTAGGCGACGCTGATGCAAGCAACGCAGGTGATGCCACAGACACAGTCGATAGAGAAGAAGCTGCAGATTTTGCGGGCGACATTTCCAGCCAGAAAAAACCGCCGCCCGCCACCAAGGCGATCAAAAAAGCACTCAGCAACCAAGCGCGTCGCCCGCTAAACGCCACCTGCGCTTCGTCACGCACTGTACGCGATGAACGTGATGAACGTGAAAAATTCTTGTAATCTTTTGACATTTACATGCTTTCCGGTGTAGTCACGCTCAAAACCCCCAATCCATTGGCAAGCACTTGACGTACAGCCGCAATCAATGCCAAGCGTGCGTTACGTAGTGCCATGTCATCCACGAGGAATACACATGCATTGTAATACGTATGGAAGTCCATCGCGAGCTCTCGTAGATAATTTGTTAAAATTTGTGGCTCATGCTGCAGCGCTGCATGCATAATCGTATCAGGATATAGTGCTAACGTGCCCACCACTTTCTCTTCATGCGCCTCCGTCAACCCGAGGCAGTCAGTCGCCAGCGTAGGTGCCTGCCACTGCCAACCTTTTTCTACCAGTTGACGGAATACACTACAAATACGCGCATAAGCATATTGAATATAATAAACCGGATTATCATTTGAATGAGACTTAGCCAACTCAAGATCAAACTCAACATGCTGATTCGCTTTGCGCATTAAATAAAAAAAGCGCGTGGCATCGGTACCGACTTCTTCGCGCAATTCACGTAGCGTAACGAACGAACCACTGCGCGTCGACATCTGCACTTGTTCAGTACCGCGATACAAGGTGACGAATTGAACTAATAAAAATGTAATCCGATCAGCGGCAATACCGGCCGCATTAAGCCCCGCCAACATCCGCGCCAAATATCCATGGTGATCTGCGCCAAAAATATCAATGGCAAAATCAAAACCCCGCTGAAATTTATGGATATGGTAAGCCAAATCATTAGCAAAATACGTGCGTACGCCATTACTGCGACACAAAACGCGATCTTTTTCATCACCCAATGCCGTGGCGCGAAACCATAAAGCGCCTTCTTGCGTATACGTAAAACCCTTATCCGTCAACATTTGCAAAGCATTATCGACTGCATCACTCCCAGTAAATACACGCTCAGAAAACCAATTTTGAAATTCAACACGCGTCGCAATGAGGTCGGCACGGATATCGGCAAGCTGCGTCTCTAAGGCAAAGTCAAAAAGTGCTTTATAACGCACCTCGCCCAATAATTGCTTCATGCGGACAATCAAAGCATCAATAAAAACTTCTTTATCACCCCCTTGCGGCGCATCAGGCGGCAAATCAAGCAAAATATCGACAGCAGGCACGACGTAATGACCGCCTTTTTGCATAAACAAAGCGTGCGCCATTTCTAATACATATTGGCCACGATATGCATTAGCAGGCAACTCAAGTGTTTCACCCGCAATGACAAGATAGCGTATCCATACACTACTCGCTAAAATATCCATTTGTCGGCCAGCATCGTTAACATAATATTCACGCGTCACATCATAGCCAATTGCCGTAAGCAAATCGGCAACAACCGAACCATGCACTCCCTGACGACCATGGCCAACATGCATGGGACCATTGGGATTGGCTGAGGCAAATTCCACCAAGACTTTTTTGCCCGCACCGTACTGGCTGCGTCCATATTGCGCGCCCGTCTTCAGAATGTCGATCAACACACTCAAGCGTGCCACGGGTGCCAAGAAAAAATTAATAAAGCCAGGACCTGCAATCGTGACTTCGCCTATCTGCGCTGAAACAGGCAAAGCATCGACGATGAATTGTGCAACTTCGCGCGGCTTACGCGCCGCGGGCTTCGCGAGCATGAGGGCGATATTGCTCGCAAAATCGCCGTGTTGCTTGTCTTTAGTCGGCTCAACCATAATTTGCTCGGGTAATGCGAGCGTGAGCGTGCCATTATGCACCAATTGCTGCAGCGCCGTTTTCAATAATTCTTCTATGTATGCCCTGCTCATAAAAATCTCCCATTAATATACGTGCTGACCCCTTATTATCGCGACTCTACGCAGAGTTGCAAGCATTGCGTAATAGTAATTTATATACGACACCTACATCAGTTGCCCAACAATTCTTACGATATTGACTATGTTTTTTGTGCGTAATAACGGAAACATTAAGGAAACCTTAAGGCTTGTTAATGGCTATAATTTACCAACCTATTGAATAATAAATAAAAATAAAAAAATCAGCCCTTCCCTCTGTGAACACTGGTCATTTTTTTCATTTACATGCACAGACATGCAAAAAGTATTTCGCTACACTTTCTTCGTGGTCATGGATTGACTGCACTGCAGTAAAGGATTTGAGCAACGACTCCACGTTTTAAGTTTTGTGTGTTCAGGGATGATCGACGGCAAGGATTGCCACCTGATTTCAGATTTGGCGGTACTTCGGTACCGCCTTTTTTTATGCCTAAATAATACAGCACCCCTCACCCGTCGACCTGCGGCTGACGGGTGAGAGCCGGCGTAGCCGGTTGGCGGGTGAGGGTGCTGAGCTGCAACCTAAACAAAGAAAGAACGGACGCTTAAAACTGAGTCCGCCCTATGTTTTGTCGTAGATATTATCGATCAGACAACTTCTTCCATCGCCTTGGCAAAATCACATGGTTTATGTGGGCACACCAATTCCGTACCGCGCTTTTTAGTTACCTTTACCGTCAATAAAGGCCAGGCACATTTCGGACACGTCTCCGCGACTGGCTCATTCCATAACGCATATTTGCAATCTGGATAACGTTCGCACGAATAAAAGATTTTGCCCATGCGCGATTTGCGCTTCAACATGTGCCCTTGATGACACTCCGCACAATCTACACCGGTATCCTGCGGCTTATTGAGAGACTCAATGAATGTACAAGTCGGATAAGCCGTACAGCCAATAAACTTTCCATATCGCCCAGTCCGTAACTGCAAGGCGCTGGCACACGTCGGGCAACTGCGGCCGTCTACCAGACTCGCCGCCACGCCACTGTCCGCATCATCTAAGCTGCGCGTGTAGTTACAATCAGGATAAGCGGTACAGCCAATAAAACGGCTATGCTTGCCCAGCCGCACCGATAAAGGTTTTTCACACTGCGGGCACTTCTCATCCAACATTTCTTGCGTGACATCACTACGCTTAACCGTCTCCATCACATCCGTCACTTGATGATGAAACGGTTGCCAAAATTCTGCTAGCAACGGCACCCATTCTTTTTCACCACGCGATACTTCATCAAGGCTGTCTTCCAATTTAGCCGTAAAGTCATAATCCACATAACGGGTAAAATGCTGCGTCAAAAATCGATTGACGATACGACCCACATCTGTTGGCTTAAAGCGCTTATTGTCCAATACGACGTATTCGCGATGCTGCAAGGTATAAATGATGGCAGCATACGTCGACGGCCGACCAATGCCATATTCTTCCAATGCATGAATCAACGACGCTTCAGAATAACGCGGTGGCGGCTC
>VFKI01000162.1 GCA_009885665.1 Gammaproteobacteria bacterium | reverse complement strand
ATCTGTATTTTTTGTATAAATCGAGGCAAAAATGCGTTTTAAAGCGCAGTTTACACGCAAGTAAATGAGCATTTAAAACGCATTTTTAACGAAGAGTTATCAAAAAAGACGGATCCTTTGGGATCCTGTGTGACGAAAGCCAGCACCTCTGGATCCTCTAAACTGAAATAAACGTGTTTATTAAAATAATCTTTTACAAGCGTAGTCTTTCCTGATTGCCGTGGCCCCAACATGGCAATGGCAGGAAATTTGGAAAACCGTTCAAGTACTTTAGTCAAGTCTCTTTTGATTATCATGATAATCCTGAAATCAAGTGTGCGGATATGGTAGTTGAGTGCCATATTCGCACAATTTCAGCCCGAATACAAATCCAACACCGCCGCTGCCGCCCGCTCACTCGCATTGCAGCGCAACGTGTTATGTAATTCGAGAAATTTTGTCTGCAGCTTGGCACATTTTTCTGGATCATGCAGGAAATCCAATACTGCGTCGGTTAAATGCTTTACCGTCACCTTATCTTGTACGAATTCAGGCACCAGCGCCTCGCCCGCTAAAATATTGGGTAATCCCATCCACGGCGTTTTGACCAAGCGTTTAACCAACTGCCAGCTGAGCGCGCCGGTACGCCACGCGATCACCATTGGTTTTTTTAATAACATCGCTTCGAGCGTCGCTGTCCCTGAAGTCGTCAAGGCCACATCACACGCGGCCAAAACATCATGCGTTGCCTGTGCAAAAAATTGTAAAGGTAAATCAGGCGCGCAGTGTTGATACAATAGTTGAAATTCTTGCGCCCGCGCTGCATTCGCCGTCGGCGTGATGCACATCAATTCGGGCATAGCAGCACAGCAGCGTTGCGCTGCAGCTAAATAGATTTCACCTAATTGTTGAATTTCACTGCTACGACTGCCTGGCAATAAGGCTAAATATTTTTTCGCCGGATCCAAGCCCAATCTTTGACACGCCGCCTGACGATCCGGTTGTAATGGAATGGTATCTGCCAACGGATGGCCGACAAAACACACCGGCACGCCATGCTGGTGATAAAAATCAACTTCAAATGGAAATAACGCCAACACTAAATCGGTTGCACGTGCAATTTTATGTATACGTTTTTGGCGCCACGCCCACACCGATGGACTGACATACTGTATGGTTGGGATGCCGGCTTTTTTTAATTTTAATTCCAGCCCCACATTAAATGCGGGCGAATCAATGCCGATAAAAACAGCGGGTTTTTGCTGTAAAAAATGCTGATAGGCTGCGCGACGGATACGCCATAATTCTGGCAAACGTTTTAACGGATCGATAAATCCCATGACAGACAAGCGTTCCATCGCATACAAACTATGAAATCCGCAAGCGACCATGCGCGCGCCGCCAATGCCGCTGAAGTGAATATCCGCTTGGCGCAGTTGCAAGGCATGCATCAAACCCGCGCCGAGTATATCGCCAGAGGCTTCACCTGCCAACATGCCAATATGCATTAGCGCACAATGCCGCGCTTGGATGCCACAATAAAATCAAGCATACTGCGTACTGCCGAACTGTCTGCCGCAAGCATTTCCAATTCGACTAACGCATCTTTTAGCAATAATCCTTGGCGATAAATGATACGGTAGGCTTGGCGCAATTTTTTTAAGGTTACCTCATCAAAACCCCGTCGTACCAAGCCAACCGTATTTAAACCATACGGTTTAGGCGATACATCCGCCACTTTAACAAAGGGCGGTACATCTTTATCAAGATGCACGCCCATAGAAACAAAACCATGCGCACCCACACGGCAGGTTTGCAATACGCCAGCAAATCCGCCCAACACGACATAATCTTCAATCACCACATGGCCTGATAATGAAGCATTATTGGCAAATACCGTATGATTCCCCACCACACAATCATGGGCAATATGCACGTATGACATAAAAAGATTGTCATTGCCAATGCACGTCTGACTATTATCCTGTAGCGTGCCACGATTGATGGTACAAAATTCGCGAATGCTATTGCGATCGCCTATGATCAACCAGGTTTTTTCGCCTTTATACTTGAGATCTTGCGGTTTTTCGCCGAGAGAAGCAAATTGATAGATACGATTATCACAACCGATTTTAGTTGGGCCATTAATGACGACATGCGAAGCTATCCATGTATTTTCGCCAATTTCAACATCTGCACCGATCACACTATATGGGCCAATCGACACGCCTGCGCCAAGTTTTGCGCTGGGATCGATAATAGCAGTTGGGTGAATCAAGCTGTTACTCCTCTTTTTTACTTCTCTTGCGCGCGCGCACTCATTAATTCTGCCGCACACGCTAATTCATCACCGACGTATGCTTCACCTGCCAACTTCCAGACATCACGTTTAGCACGTAATACGCGCATTTCCATCCGCAATTGATCGCCGGGCTCGACCACACGACGAAAACGCGCATGGTCAATACCGGCAAATAAAAATAATGTGCCATCCGCTGGTGTCGCATTTAATGATTTATAGGCAAGAATACCACCGGTTTGCGCCAAGGCTTCGAGCATTAACACCCCAGGCATGACAGGACGTCCGGGGAAATGACCCGCAAAAAACGTTTCATTTATCGTGATATTTTTAATTGCGACGATCGACTGATGCAATTCTAACGTTATCACGCGATCGACCATTAAAAAAGGCGGCCGCTGTGGCAAGAACTGCATGACTTCGTGAATATCCATCACATAGGGTTTAGACACCGATCCTATTCCTCATTCTCTTTTACGCCTAAAGAAAGTGCTTTCTCCAATTCGGCAATACGCGCTTGTAATTGCCCCAAGCGCATCACCCGCGCAGAATTTTTACGCCGTTGCGCATTCGTCACCACACCACCAATGCCGGAAGCATAAATGCCCGGCGCGGTAATCGATTTTGAAACCGCCGTACCGCCCATAATCGCCACATTATCAGCAACTTCAATATGACCGACAAAACCGGCTTGTCCACCCACTAAACAATTGCTGCCAATGGTGGTGCTACCGGCAATCCCCACACAACCGGCTATGGCGGTATGCGCACCAATCCGTACGTTATGCGCAACTTGTACCAGATTATCAATTTGTACACCATGCGCAATGATCGTATCTTCAATCGCACCGCGATCAATACTGCAATTTGCACCAATATCGACGTTATCTTCAATCACCACGCGACCTAATTGTGGCACTTTGACCCAAGCACCTTTGTGTTTAGCAATGCCAAAGCCTTCACTACCGATCACCGTGCCGCTATTAATGTGTACCCGCGCGCCGATCACAATGCGATGATACACCGTCACATTCGCATCTAAACGTGTCTCTGCACCAATTTGGGTATATTCACCAATGTTACAGCCTGCGGCAATAACCGTATGCGCACCAATTTGCACATAATCACCCAGCACGCAATGCGCACCAATGCTAGCCGTTGGATCAATTTGACTATGCTGACCTATGACCGCCGAGGGATGTATGCCCGGTACAGCACGTGGCGTATCAGAAAATTGCGCCGCAATTTTCGCCCAGGTAAAATAAGGATCACGGGTAATGATGGCATTGGTCTGACAATCCGCGGCATAATCTGCTGATAAAATCACCGCGCTCGCCGCGGTAGTTGCAAGATATTTGCGATAGTGTGGATTTTGTAAGAAAGTAATGTGATCAGGCTTGCCTTTCTGTACGGTACAAACACCCGTAATGCGGCAATTTGCATCGCCTTTGATTTCAACATCGAGTCCATGGCAAAGTTCTGCTAGGGTAAGGTTTTGGTTATTAGGCATATTTATATTGTGGGCATAGTGTTAGGTAAGAAAAAGTCATAAAAAAGCAGTTCGGGGTCAGTGGAGTCCCCTCCCGCCCTTCGGGCACCCTCCCCGCTAGCGCAAAGAGCGCGCT
>VFKI01000124.1 GCA_009885665.1 Gammaproteobacteria bacterium | reverse complement strand
TCGTTGTCGTGTATCCTTCGCGCCGGAAACGCTCACCAAGACCCGCCATCGGTACGACGACCGTACCACGCGGCGATGATAACACCTCAACCGGTTGTATAAATTTTCGAAATATTTCTGACCAATGGCGATATTCAGCCACATCCTCTGGCGTTCCCCACTGCATGAAATGTTGTAATGGATAGACAGCGATCGGATGCTTTTCTGCCAACAATGGTTTATATGCCAGACTGACATAGTACTCACCACCGACATGTAAATTCTGCTCCATAGTCCGAGAAAAAGCTTCCAGCATCAGTCGGCCTCTTGAAAAATAATACGTCCCACTAGACGCATATTCATTCATGCGATTGTCTGTAAAAGGTTGCTTCTCCTGAATATCTTCCAGCCAACCATTGGTTTCACGCATATAAGCATAGTTCGTCACACCCAACGTATGTGGATGGAAACCCCGATAGGCAGGAATAGCACCAGCACACCCCGACTGACTGACAAACTGCCGAAAGTGCGTCCAATCCCAATAACAGGTAAAATCACAATAATTCACAATAACCGGTTTTTCAGGATCAATGAGCCCAGCCACCTGGCGCACCGCATGAACAGGGCCGAGTTTGTGTGGTGCAATGCCAAAGATGCGCCCGGTTGGGCAATAATGCTTCAGAATGGCTGCCATCTGAAAAGTAGGCTCTGCCAAGTGATCTTCATTACAAACAAAAATGAAATCTGTTTCACCGGGAAACATGTCAATGACATGGGCAACAATCGGTTTACCCTCAATTTCTATCAATGGCTTAGGAACAGCGTAACCGGCGCGCCGAAAACGCTCACCAAATCCAGACATGGGTATAATAATTTGCATGTCACACTCGTATCGTATTAAAAAAACATGACGGCTCGCCCCTCACGCAGTTTTTACCGCTTTGCATAAGTCACGGACTCTACCCGTAGCCAACCCTCACCCGCAAACCATACCCGTGTTTCAAAATTCGTTATTCCACCCTTGGGAATAACAATGTCCACGTCCACAACACCCCGCTGAGTTGCTGGCAAGTTTCCACCTGCTAATAAAACTTTATGTGAGTCAAATTTACCCGACTCCCATCTACCGACCGACGCGCCGGTTTTCGTGCTGCCCGCATAAACTAAATGCAGATGGTAACGTCCCGCCGGGAGGGCTAGATAAGGTCCAAACACAAGACAACCTGCCCGATCTAGTGGACTTTGTGCAATTCGAAATCGTCTTTTTTCAATATGTCCTACCTGAGAAGGCAATATAGCAGCTGGAAACGTTGCCGAACGATCGCCCTCAGGAAACAGAAATCTTTCGAAAACTTCTTGACTCATTTTATCCAGCTGATCGCCAGAATAAGTCCAAATTTGTACATTTGCCGGTTTACATACATGAACAACATACCCGCGCGGCAAAAGTTTACCTACAGTTACTGTATTGAAGTCAAATTCATCCACAGAGTCTGCACCATGCAAAATAATAAAATTAAAATGACGTGGTGGATAATGTGTCGGATGCAAGATAGGACCTATTGTTGACATCCAATAAAAAGGCGCCAAACTATTGAGCACGGCCTGAATCGGCTGATGGTGAGGCAGCCACAGGCTGACCGCTGAGGCATTCCAATAATCTGCCAACCCCGCATCAAGCTTGGTACCGCTTGCTTCAATTTGTTGCAAACAAACAGCGACAGCGGCAGATTGATTCGTCACGCCCCCGCGCATAATGTCCATAAACCCCTCGCCCTTCAGACTTTTTTGATCAATACGAAAATAGACCAAACAAAGCACTAACATGGCAAGCGTCATCATG
>VFKI01000056.1 GCA_009885665.1 Gammaproteobacteria bacterium | reverse complement strand
TAGCGATGATGGCAAGGGTATGCAAGCATAAATAACGCAAATCGACGCGAACTAAGTCGCGTCGATGTTAAGACCCTGCGCATAAATAACTTTTACACCTTGCATCCCATCATGGCATCATCTATAAACGTTCCTCAGTCGAAAAACCTCAAAATACTTCAGTATTCCTGCGATTTTTCTTCTTCCGGTACGCTTATATCTGACACCACGCTGGGCGCAATCTGTCAAAGTTATTTATGCGCAGAGCCTAATTTCTGCCGCCTGAGTCTCAATTATATTAAGTAGTTGCTCAATAAGTGCTCTCAAGCCCGGGTCAGCTATGGTGCTGACATCGATGCTTATACCTTCAATGGCTTTTTTGTTGTCCACTTGCAGCTATCCTGCTGTTTGATCTCCGCAGATTATAGCCAGCGTCACTCCCCAGAATCAGAAAAATCTCACGCTACCCTAAGATATGTAGGGGATACAAAAATACTTTGGCGCGGAATGTCGGCTTGCCCCCCCCCGTGCGAGGGCTTTGCCCGAGCCGGGGTCTGAACAGATACTATTAAACGAAGTGCAAAAACGATGGTTTACTGCGACAAAGGCGTGCGCAGAACCTTAGAATAAGCCCATATCCTTAGCCTGCTTAGTCAATTCATCTCTGAAGCTAGGGTGAGCAATAGCAATAAGCGCTTTCCCTCGTTCATACGTGGACTTCCCGCGCAAATTTGCCACGCCATACTCCGTCACTATGTATTGTACGTCCGTGCGAGGATCGGTAGAAGGGCCGGAAATTTTTGGGACAATACGTGAGACAGTACCTTTTGCTGCAGTAGAATACGCCGTCAAAATCGACTTGCCCTCTTTTGAGAGCTGTGAGCCTCGCACAAAATCTAATTGCCCGCCTGGGGCGCTGAATTGGCGACCCGCCATAAATTCCGCGTTCACTTGCCCAGAAAAATCAACCTCTATAAACGCATTAACAGAAATAACATTATCATTTTTGGCTATAACAAAAGGGTTGTTTACATAATCAACAGGGTAGGCCTCCATGCTAGAATTATCATTTAAAAAATCGTACATCGCCGTATCGCCCATCGCAATAGTATAAACATTTTTGTGGCGATTAATATTCTTATATTTATTGGTTACCGCGCCAGATTGAATCAATTTAGCTAATCCTGGCGCCATTAGCTCGCTATGCACACTTAGATCTTGATGGTTTAGCAGCATTTCACAAACGGCATTTGGCACCCCACCTACACCAACTTGAATTGTTGCACGATCTGGCACCATTTCAATAATCATTTTACCGATCTGCCTATCAAGATCAGTGCTAGGTCGAGCCGGCATTTCAATAAGGGGCGAGATATTTTCAACGATAGCGTCCACCTCAGAAATATGTAGACAACAGTCACCAAACACTCTTGGCATATTTGGATTGACTTCAAGGATAACTTTTTTAGCAGATCGTGCCGCTAAAATGGTATAGTCCGCATTAGTGCCACAACTAAAAAAACCACCCTTATCCATCGGCGCCACCATTAAAACCATCGCATCCAGGCCGATTTCTGACAACACTTTGGGTACGCTACTAAAATTGCCTGGCATATAATAAATATATTTTTTTCCTTCCATTAAGCTGCGCTGAACAATACCGCGCTCAATGGGACCCATAAAAAATGGGTGAGGCTTTATCTGATCCATATATTCATACTTTAGCAAAGTATCATGTAGGTGTTTTTCTGAGTGCATGTAATACAATTTTAACGCTTCGATACTACCGGCCTTTATACGTCTTTCAATCGCCTCAAGCAATGCCTTGGGCTCGCTGACGGCCATTCCTTTTGATAAAATACCACGAGCAGGAATTAGCTGGACCGCTTCATCAGCATTTTTTAATTTAGATTGGTATAGAGATTTGATATCCATTTTATACGACTCCTAGTAACCAGCCACTTCGTAAGGGCCAAGTCCCTTACGATAAATTAAGAAATGACGATTAAAGCTGACGACTAATTCATTCTTTTGATTATATGCCTTAGTCGTTGCCTCAATAATGCCCTGATTTAACCTAGAGTGTGAATTGCGCTTTGAAATAATTTCGGATTCCGCATGGATGGTATCTCCTGCATAAACCAAGGATGCGAGCTGAATGTCTTTCCATTGCAGGTTGGCAACTACACGACCAAATGTACGGGTAGTAAGAGCTGTAATAGAGCCGATTAAAAAATTTTCATTAATAGGCAATTTATCACCAAACATAACTTTCATATACTCAAGGTCTGAATACATCGGATTCCATTCTAGCGTCCTGAGAGCATGCACTCGTGCCTCATCAAAAGTAAAAGTTTTTGCAGGCCGATGCTCATACACTTCACCAGGCGCTAAGTCTTCTAAATATAAGCCAACTTCCTCCATAAAACTACCATCTGCTAGTTGACGATGAGCGTAAAATTTTTCAGCTTCTGTTAATTTAAAACTTTGCATTTTATCAAATGGATGTTGATTTTTTTTATAAATTAGGATTTGATACGTGATTTTAGAAATGATATCACCTGCTTGATTCATTCCATTCGTCTGCACCTTGACTAAGCCGACAGTAGGATCATCTGCATACATTTGCTTTGCTAAAATCTCAGATTCAGCATACAAAGTATCACCATCAAATACTGGGTGTGTCATAGCAATATCATCATAGGCAACAATATGCTTTTTCTTTGCAAAAGTTTTCCAGCTAGCGCCCAGCAATCTTTGCAAAGTCATCGTGCTTACGCCGAGACAATGCTGCCACTCTGTTTTTGAGGCATAATTGGCGTCATAGTGCAGCTGAGCATTATTAATAGTGTCCAGCGCCTCATCTTTATTGTCCTGCTGACTAATTGTTATTCCAGGACGATGTTTGAATTTTTGACCCACTGCAAAATCTTCAAAATATAGGCCAAAAGTCTCCCGATAACGATTACTTGCAATTTCTAAATAAGCGCTAAAACGATTCATCATATTATCCTCCTTATTTCTTCATTAAAGCTAAGGTGCGCTGCGCAAGCCGAACAATGGGTGCGTCAATCATTTTTCCATCTACTTCACAAACATTGCCTTTAGCATGATTAAAAATGTCTATAATTTTCTGCGCTCTGACCACTTCATCTGGGCTAGGTGTATAGACCTCTAAAATGGGTTTGATATGCTTAGGGTGAATTGCAAATTTCCCAGTATAGCCTAAGGCTTTAACTTTGCGGGTCTCTTCCAAAATACCCGTATCGTCTGCTTCACGTAAATTTAAGTAGGGAACATCTATTACGGCAAGACCCGCAGTTGCCGCTGCTTGTACAATGAGCGAACGAGCAGCTAGCATCGGTTCCCAGCTTAAAGTTGCGCCTAAATCAGCTGCCAAATCCCCTCCACCAAACACCAATGCAGCCATATTATTACTGGCCTGAGCAATAGCTTGGGCATTATATAATCCTGTTGAGGTTTCAATCAGAGCGATATAAGGGATTTTCTTTTGGCCAAGCAAGCTATCCAAAATCAAAATTTCAGCTGCATATTCTGTTTTTGGAAGCACGATAGCATCTGGCGTAATCCCACAATCAATAATAGCTGAAAGATCTTTTAAGCCATGGCGCGTTTTTAGACTGTTAATCCTCAAGCAACGCATAAAATTAGGTATTGAACTCGATGTTATAAAATAATTGATGGCGCTCTCGCGCGCGGCATCTTTTTCAGCTTGTGAAATGGCATCTTCTAAATCAATTACCACACCATCTGCGCTCATATCTTTAGCTTTTTCAAAACGCTCGGGGTGATTAGCAGGGGTAAACAGCATGGTGCGAATAACGTTAAAATTATTCATAGGTACGTCCTGTATTGATCAACGGTGAAAGTTTTGTAAACCAAGAGCGAATGCAGAATGGTTAATCGTATCCCCTACTTTACGCGATGGTGCGGATGTCGTTCGATCCGAAGCGCGATTCTCTCCTTCTGAATCTCGTCCGATGCAGCTGGTTGCGGGCTCAATCTCCATCGCCCACCGTGTTTTTTATAACAGATACAGATATGTTACGAAAAAACAATTCGCTTGTCACTTAAAACTTTTTCATTAAAACTTTTTCAGCGCTCACTTTTTTTAGACACCGGCAGTGACAGGATCATACCCTTTAAAATCAATCCGTTTTTATGACCACCCAGTCACTGCTGTGAATAACAGCGATATACATATAACGTCCACTGCCAAGGCGCTTGCCAGACGCGGTATTGGGTAACGCTTTGCTGGCTAAGCAATTGACAGCGCGGATTTGCTTCAGGCCGTAAGCTGAGCAACACAAACGTGGCGTCGCGCGGTACGGCTTGCCAAAGATAATATTGATGACCCGCTTCCAAGCTGCGGGCAGCGATATGCGGATGGCCGGGTAAAAAATGTTGCGCAAAGGAAAGCATTTGATAATCGGGTGCAACCACCCAAGTATTTTTATACCACTGAGGATTCACGTGCCCCATTAAGCGCCGCATAGCCGGCACCTGGCTCCAACCCGGGCCATGGCCAATATAATACGCCGGCCAGGTGTTGCCTAGGATTAATAAAAAGCTAATCCCCGCCATGGGAAGTAAGACTAACCATTTCCATACACCCGAGATTTTTTGTTTTTGCCATAGGCCCGCGATCAAGACAACGCTGGTGATATAAAATGGCGCATACCAGTTAGATTCCGGTCGTGCAAAGCAAGCACTGATGCCAAAAAACAATAATACCGTGAGCGCAGGCAGGGTTAATAGCGCTAAAGGTGCCTGCCAAAGTTGACGGCCGGCGCGCCAAGCTAAGAGCATGAGTGCCACTAAAGCTAAATTAAAATCCAATATCAGCCATTGGAAATAATAGCGTAGCTGTGTCAGCATGCCTTCCTGAGCACCATGATAACCATGACTGAGCTGGAAGCGAAAGGATAGCCAATCATGTTGCATATTCCATATAATGACCGGGGAAAATACCAGCAGGGCTAAAAGAAGGGCTAAATAAAAGTGCCTGTTTTTCCAAACAAAACGATAGTCTGGATAGACGCTGCAGACGCATAGGTAGGCGAATAATAATAAAATACCCGTATATTTGGCTAATAACACACTGCCCGCCAAGAAACCGCAGAGATAAAAATAACGCGTTTGTCGTGTTTGTTGCAGCTTCACCATGGCCAATACCGTTAGCGACCAGGTAAGTGCCAGCATCGTATTATAAGAAACTTGAAAGAAAAAATAGCGTATCACACCGGGACATAGCAGCCACAAGAAGATAGCAAATCGCCCAGCGGCTGAATTAAATAATAAAGTGGCGGTACGATAAATGGCCCACGCAGTGATGACAGCAACGCTGAGCCCTAAGAGATAAATGCTAAAAAGATGCGAACCCAATAGGTGAGTGTAAAGTCGCAATACCCAGGCAATGAGCGGTGAGCCATCATAATAAGACAGCTGTAAATGTTGACTCCAATCCCAATAATAATAACCATCAGGATACAGCGTCGCCTGGCGCATTAAGCCGCCTAATAACAGCATATATAAAGGCAGGAATAGATACTGAAAACGTTGCAATTTTATCATCGCTGGATTGTAACAGCTGAGTTCAAGCCGCGCAAACGGGGGGGAACTATCGTCTCTCAGATAAAATTATCAACGCACAGACAACCCATTCGAAAAAAGTAAAAAACGTTAAAAATCAACAAGTTACTGAGAAGCTGGGCTAAAAAGTTATCGGCAGTTTGATAATTTTTTAGCTTATATCCGGCATTCCGCACCAAAGTATTTTTTGTATAAATCGAGGCAAAAATGGGTTTTAAAGCGCAGTTTACACGCAAGCAAATGAGCATTTAAAACACATTTTTAACGAAGAGTTATCGAAAAAGACAAAGGTGCGGAATGTCGGTTATATCGTTTCTCAGATAAGTAAATTGGCATGATCTAGTGAGATATCAGCATTGACTCCGTCGATTTTAGCCGCTCAGGACTAAACGATAACAACAAAACATAGCGAAATTTTGCATGTAAAAGTACGCTATGATTTACACTGATGATCAGCGCAGCCGTATCATCGATACAACTAAATACACTATTATCATTTTGCCGATCCATTTGTTGCATTGATACATTCAGCACCGCTTGCATATCCACTTGACTGGCGCTGCCTGTCGCATGATCAATCTGCAGTAAACCAAACTGCTGCAGATGAAAACGCTCATAACACTTGCCAAAGTATATTTCGCAGCGATTCAATATGTCGGGCAAGGGCAGCATGAGTTGATAATGCCCGTCACCGCCAGTGGTCATCGCCGACAGTTTTGTGACAGTCGACTTATCCCCCGCAAACAAACATACCGGGATATGCTCTTGCAATACCTGCATAGCGCGCCGCCGAATATTCATTGAATCACAAGGCATTTTTGCAATAGCGTGTAGTGCCATCGCAAATTTTTGCGATGCGACCGACCAATCTTGCCATGTCGCTGCCGTTTTTAACGCACCTGCTTGCAAGCGCGCCAAACAAACGCGATCCTGATGCAATTGACGCAGCGCATTTATGACCGCTGCCTCATCATCCGTTTTAATCACCAGCGCATTTTCATCATGGACGATATATTCATCATAACCCGTCACATCGTACACAATTGCCGTGCCACCACAATGAAACATTTCCAAGGGCGGACCAAACATGCCTTCAACATAAGATAACTTAACCAGCACATCACAACTACGATAAATAGCGCCAACGGCATCAATGGGCACACGCGAAAAAACACGCGCAACGCCTGGATACGTTTGCACATCTGAGCTAGTCAACAGCCAAACTTCACCCACTTCAGCAGCTAAGCATAATTCAATCGATTTTGCGACGTTTTTATAGCTTGCCTCGAGCGGCCCTTCCACCAATACGCGCAGTTGCTGAGTTGATTTGGCAGCATACGCTTCACCCATTGTCGTATACGCAGATTTCAAAATGCCGTTTCTGACTAATTGGCAAGTTGTTACGCCATAATGCGTCTGTAAAAAGTGTTT
>VFKI01000034.1 GCA_009885665.1 Gammaproteobacteria bacterium | reverse complement strand
GCGGCAGAAAGTGGCCGGTGTGGATACGTATGCGTAGTATATCGTTCGCACTTCAAGATGCGAACGGTATCTTGCGTATTTTTTGTATAAATCGAGCTAAGAATGCGTTTTAAAGCGCAGTTTACATGCAAGTAAATACGCATTTAAAGCACATTTTTAACGAAGCGTTATTGAAAAAGACAAAGGTGCGGAATGTCGGATTTAAGTTTGACGAATTTCGACCGATAGCCAGTGTGGGACGTAACGCATTTCAAGGAGACTGTCATCATGGCTATTGTTGTTAACACGAATATTAATGCGCTCATGGCGCAAAACTTTTTAACCAATAATGAAGCAGGGTTAAGTCAAGCACTGACCCGTCTGGCATCAGGTAAACGTATTAATAGCGCTTCCGACGATCCAGCAGGTGCGGCTATTGCGGCAACCATGCAATCCACTTCAGCGGCGTATACTCAGGCGGCGCGTAATGGGGGTGATGGTATTTCTTTACTTGATACCGCGCAAACCTCTATGCAAGATATTACCGGGATCTTGCAGCAAATGAATTCTTATGCGGCGCAGGCGGCTAACGGTGTGTATTCATCTTCTAACTTGGGGAATATCGAAGAAGCTTTTGGCAAGTTGTTGTCAGAAGTGGATCGTGTTGCAAATTCGACCAACTTCAACGGTATTAACTTGTTGGATGGGAGTACGTCATCCATCACCTTACAGATTGGCGCGGGAAGTACCAGCAACGATCAATTGACGGTGAGCTTGACGAATATGACCAGCGGTGCCTTGAGCATATCGAGCCTCAGTGTGGCCACCTCGAGTGGTGCACAGGCGGCGCTCTCCTCAATCGGATCGGCATTAACGACCGTTACCACCGCATTAGCCGGATTGGGCGCCAGTCAGACAAATTTGACCAAGGCTGTCAGTCTCGATAATTCTTTGGCCACGAGCTTAGCGGGTTCAATATCACGTATTCAAGATGCTGACCTTGCAGCAGAAAGTACCAACTATGGCACATATAATGTATTGGCTCAGTCCAGTATTGCGATGTTGGCTCAGGCAAACGCGCAACCACAGATGGCACTGAAACTGCTTGGTTAATTGATGGGTTGACGGAGTCCATGGATTGGGCTCCGTCATTTTTCATAATTAACTAAGAAGGAATTGTGTTATGTCATCACCATTTGGTTCGTTAGATTTATTAACGTGGATACAAACGCAACAAACGAAATCGATTAATCAAATTAAGAATATTTCTGGCAATCAGGCGCAGGAATTAATGGATAAAGAAGACTCTGTTAATACAGAAATCAGTATGTATGGTCAAATACAAAGTTATTTAATGGGCACAGATACCGCACAAAATGCGCAAGATAGTTTGACCACTGCGCTTAAAAAATTACAAAATGCATTTACGCCGACTGCAGACGTGGCGTCTTCGAATAAAGATGTTGCCACCGCTGAAATTACCGGCACCGTCACCACCGCATCACACACCATTAACGTCAATCATTTAGCGCAAGCACAATCTTATGCCAGTGGTACATTTACCAGTGGCCAAGCGATTGGCAGTACTGATACGATCGGTATTAGTATTGGCGATAAAAATATAAGTATTCAAGCAGCGGCAGGCGATAATATGCAAGCGATTGCCGATAAAATTAATGCGCAAGCGAAGCAAAATGCTGTAGGCGCCACTGCTTCAGTGATATCAACTGCATCCGGCGATCAATTGGTTATTTCATCGAGTCAAACCGGTACGGATAATGCCATACAAGTGACAGATACGGCGGGCACAACCGGTGCAAGTTTAGGGATTGCGCAAGCGCAGCAAGCGAAAAATGCGGATTTTACCTTTGATGGCGTCGATGTTCAGTCAGATAGTAATAATGGTATTTCAGTTGGCGGGTTGTCGCTTAATTTGGTTGGCAATGGCACAACAAATATTAATGTTAATGCGACTGCGAAAGTGACAGATTTGGTTGCAGATGTAAAAAATGTCGTGGCTTCTTATAATCAAGCAATGATATTTCTGGCGAAATCGAGTTTGACGGATACCAATGGCGCATCCAGTCAAACAGTACAAATGTTGCAATCAACATTAAGTCAGGCAAGTCTTGTGTTGGGTAAAATGGGCATTAATCCCATGAAAAGTGCGGATATTACGCCAATTAATATTCCCATACCGGCGAGCAATGCAGAAATGAGTGCGTCTTCATTAACGATCCGCCCACCGGGTCAGCTGGAAGTGGATGATAAAGCGTTGACCGCAGCGCTGAGTCAGAATATGTCTGGCGTGCAAACAGATTTATTTGGCGACAGCGGTGCATTTACGCAAGTGAATAATTTGCTGCAAACGGGCACAGGCAGTATTTGGCGTATTTTCAACGATCCGGGCGGTAATGTGGTGAAAAAAGATCAGAGCGAAGTATCGAGTCTTGATACGCAGATCAATACAATTAAAACCGATATGAGTGATCAAATCACCGCGATTCAACAACGGTATGCGGGTTTAATTAATATGATCAGTCAGATGCAAACAACGAGTCAGTTATTGTCAGCGGAAGATGATGCAAAATCATAAAATCATTATTTATTTCAAGGAGGATAGCGTATGACGTATTCACCAAATGAAGTGTATAGCCAGATTAGTGTGAGCACGGAAGTAATGCATGCTTCACCTCATCGTTTAATTCAAATGTTATTTGAAAAATGCATGCAACAATTACAGCAAGCTAAAGCGGTGATGGAATCACCACAAGGAAATAAAAAAAAGAAAGTGAGTTGTCTGTCGCGCGCCAAAGATATTGTTGATTATTTACGTTCATGCTTGATTTCACCGGATGAACAAACTTTAAAAGTATCGCAAGCATTGGATGCAGCGTATGCGCAGGTGGGTAAGTGTATCGTATTAACGACCTTGCACAATGATAGCGGCTATCTCGATCAAGCGTTGCAGTCGATGACTTCCCTTAAATCAGCATGGGACACTATCCAATGAATGATACTATACGCAGACAAGTAGAAGGTTTGAAAGCGACAATCAATCAACATGCCGTGCTTATTTTAGCGCGGCTTGAAGTGAGTGAATTGGAAATGGCGCACTTTCTAATTGATAGACGGAATGATGCCATTGTGGCATTGTTGAAATTAGTCGAAAACAATCGCCAAGATGACGATGTGCGTTGTTTGGTGGCGGAAGTTGAGCAACAAAATCGCGTGGTCACCGCCGCCATTCAAGAACAATTGCAAGAAGTACGTAATACGTTAGCGCGGGTGCAGCGCTTGAAGCAGTATGCGAGTGTTTAATGCGCATATATATTTTTTTTAATACTCACCGCTGGCTGCGCTCGCCAGCGGCGTTTAAAAACTAGCTATAAAATATAGGTATCTCCTACATAAATTATGCGCAGAGCCTTAGAGACTATCGTTACGATTCGTAACTATTCAGCAGATGTCAGATTTTGCAGAAAACGGTCGGATTTGAGCCAAGGTTTTGTGAAAAATTGCTGAAAAAGCGGCGCATGCATCACAATATACGAGCATTTTGAAGCACCTTTCGCAAAAGATTGGCCAAAGACGGCCGTTTCTACGAAGCACCTGAACAGTTACTACGATTCTTTCTTCCTTGGCACGTTACTTGCATTGTTTTAGATGCAGGACAAGGAGGAGTACACGTCATGGTAGACAGTATTTTCGGTGCATCGGCACAAGCATTAGAACTCTGCGAAAACCGTTCGGTATTATTGACGGATAATCTTGCTAATAGTAGTACGCCGAATTATAAAGCGCGCGACATTGATTTCTATGGTGTATTGCAGCAACAGCAGCAAACTGGCAATACGCTGACACTTTCAACGGATTCTCCAACCGACCTCTCTCCCTCGCTCGCATCAGACCCCGAGGTGAAATATCGCGTGCCCATGCAAACCAGCCAAGATGGTAATACGGTGGATGAAGAAATTGAACGTAAAGATTTTATGGAAAATGCCATGCATTATCAAGTCAATTTAGCTTTTATTCGTAACAAAAGTGATGAATTGATGCAGGCAATTAAAGGTGAATAAGGAGTGCAACAATGGCTGAATCCATGGAACGGATTTTAACAAATGCAGCGAGTGGTCTGAGCGCCCAAAGCATACGCATGAGTACGATTGCCAGTAATCTCGCCAATGCGGGCAGTGTGGGGACGACAGCAGATTCTACGTATCATGCCAAATATCCGGTATTTAGTGAGGTGAATCAACAAGTGATGGGTTTAAGTGCCGCCGATCAACCGGTGGGGGGGGTGCAGGTAACGGATATTACGCAAAGTAATAAACCGTTGGAAAGACGTTACGAACCCCATAATCCATTGGCAGATCAAAAAGGCTATGTTTATGCCACGGATGTGAATCCTATCGCGGAAATGACAGATATGATTTCGGCTTCGAAAGAATATGAAGCCAATGTGCAAGTGATGAATACGACGAAATCATTAATGGAACAATCCATCAATCTATTAAACGGTAAATAATGAGGGGCACGATGCTAACTTCACTGACAGCACCCAATGTAACTGGGGCGGGCATGCCAACGGGTGACCAGGCGGGTAATGCCGCCAGTCAAATTCATAATCAATTAAATCCAGATGATTTTATCAAGTTATATCTGGCGCAAATGATGCATCAAGATCCTATGCATCCTATGGATAATAGCCAAATTTTACAACAAATGGCAGAAGTCAGTTCGCTCTCTGCAACTAAAGAAATGGAAAAAACGATGTATCAAGTGCAGGCAGGGATTGAATCAGCGCTTGCGCAAGCACAAGTAGAAGGGGCGTCAGGATTGATTGGTAAACGCGTTGAAATTGCCGGTGATAAAGCGCCATTGATTGATAAACGCGGTATGGAAGGGGCAGTCGCCGCGCCTGCAGGTGCAACGAATATCACGGTCACCATCAAAGATAAAAATGGTGATACCGTTACGACAATTGATTTAGGCAGTAATACCAAAGGCGGTGTGATGGCATTTAAATGGGATGGTAAAGTCAAGGATAAAGATGGTAAGGAAAAAACGTATGATCCAGATATATATACTATTTCTGCAAGTGCTACGGTAAAAGGCGTTTCAAAAGCGGTTGATACTGCGGGCGCTTTTCAGGTGAATAGTGTGGCCATGAATCCGAGTTTTGATCCATCCGATCCAAAATCATCGGCAGTATTGGTCACTGTCGACGGTCAAGATGCTCCGATTGGCATGGGCGATATTTTCAAAATTATTGATTAATTCATAGTAACCATATTATTTTATAAAGGAGTTATTGACATGGGTATAGGAAATATTGCAATTTCTGGTATGTCAGCTGCCATGGAAGAAATGGAAGTCATCAGTAATAATATCGCCAATGCGAATACTAAAGGATTTAAAAAATCCATGGCAAATTTTTCCGATTTAATTTCTTCTAGTGCCAGCGGGTCTAATTTAACTACTGGTATGGGCGTCAAAATGAGCGGCCTTGATCAAAGCTTTACCATGGGGCCGCCAGTGACTACGGGGGATGGCGCAGATCTGGCGATTACCAATGGCAGTGGTTTCTTTGAGTTGCGTAATCCGATGAGCGGTCGAGTGAGTTTTACGCGGTATGGCCATACGTCTGTTGATGGATCCAATTATTTGCAAATTGGCGATGAACGTGTTCAAGCGTATCCAGCATCAGGTGGTGCAATTTCAGCGGGTGCGCAACCGGGTGATTTGCAAATTAACACCAACAATATGTCAGCAAAAGCGACTTCAACGATCACACAAAATGGCGTTAATCTTTCACCGCAAGATGCGGTGCCAGCGGATAGCACTTTTGATCCGACGGATAGTAAAAGTTATAACACGTATAGTACGATTAACTTTACAGATAGTTTAGGTGCCACAGCGGATTTGAAATTATATTATATCAAAACATCTGCAAATAATTGGACGGTACAAGCGCAAATTAATGGTCAAACGGTGGCAACGGGTTCGTTGACATTCTCTTCTACTGGCGCATTAACGAGCTCTTCAGGTCTCGGCAATATTGTTTATACGCCAACCACGGGTGCGGCGCAACAGACATTAAATCTTAATTTAGCGGGTGCAACGCAGACCGGTGCAAGTGATTCTGTGAATGCTTTTGCTGCTGATGGCTATACTGCGGGCACTTATCAAGGTTATACGATTGATAGCAGTGGTAATGTTAAAGCGCAATATAGTAATAATCAAAATACCTTATTAGGCCAAATTGCGTTAGCCTCCTTTAATTCACCCGGCGGGTTGCAGAATCAAGGCGGTATGTCATGGACGGCAACAACGGCGTCTGGCAATCCAATTGTTGCTGCGCCAACAACTTCAGCCGCTAATTTCACCACAGGTGCGTTGGAATCTTCGAATGTCGATTTAGCACAGGAAATGGTCAGTTTGATCGATGCGCAAAATAGTTTCCAAGCAGATGCGCAAGTTGCGCAAGTGAACAATCAAGTCATGCAAACTGTGACTAAATTGTAATTTTCTAAATAGTATAGCTTCTTTAGAAAAATCTTTTGGCATTTCGCGATGGGGGGCTCCGGGGGGACAATCGCGATTCTCCCCCCGGCTTACCCTTAAATTGGCGAAGCCAGTGGTGCGATTGAATGTGAGCTATGCCAATTTATTTATCTGAAATAGTATAGGAGGTAAGCTGTCATGGCGGATAAATCAATTTTTATTGCAAATTCTGGCGCAAATAATGCAATGCGCCGAATGGCAGTGATTACCAATGATTTAGCGAATGCCAATACCACGGGTTTTCGCGCCGATTTCGAAAAAATGAAATCAGTCCCCTTGGGTAACAATCCTAATAGCAGTCGCACTTATGCAGTGGCAGAGAGTACATGGTCTGATTTCACGCCCGGCCCTATGATCACGACCGGACGTGATTTGGATGTGGCGCTTTCCGGTAAAGGCTTTATTGCCGTGCAATCATCGCAGGGCGATGAAGCCTATACGCGTGCGGGTGCGTTGCAAGTGCGTAATGGTGTATTGGCGACACAGCATGGCGAGCCGGTACGCGGTACGAATGGTATTATCAATATTCCGCAAAATGCCAATAAAATTGTTGTTGGGGCAGATGGTACCGTGTCGGTGCAATTAATGGGTGAAAAAGATATGGTGACGCAGGGGCAGATTAAATTAGTGAATCCTGCTATCAGTCAATTACAAAAAGGTCAAGATGGTTTGTTTCATGTGGCCAGTGGTGGGGGCAGTGTGCAGCAAGATGATTCAGTGCGTTTGCTAAGTGGTGCTTTGGAAGGCAGTAATGTTAATCCAGTGGATACCTTGACAAAATTAATTGATTTATCCCGTCGTTTTGATATGCAAACGAATTTTATGAAAAGTGTTGAATCAAATGATGAGCAGGCTAATAAATTATTGGATGTGCAAGGCTAATTGAATGTGAGCCATGCCAATTTATTTATCTGAGAGACTATAGGAGAATGACACCATGAATATGGCATTATCAATTGCCAAGACAGGGCTTGAGGCAGATAACTATAATTTGCAAGTTATTAGTAATAATTTAGCTAACGCAAATACAACAGCATTCAAAAAAAACCATGCTGAATTTGCCGATTTGCCTTATGAAGCACAAGAGGTGCCAGGTTCGCCCACTTCGCAAGAAACCAATGCGACCAGTGGGATTATGATGGGCACTGGCACGCGCATGGTGAGTAATGAAAAAATATTTACCCAAGGGACAGCTGAAGTGACAGGACGCAGCCTTGATGTCGCCATTGGTGGCGAAGGTTTTTTTCAAGTGCAAATGCCCAATGGGAATGGGTATGCGTATACGCGTGCGGGTGCATTCAGTGTCAATTCGAGTAATCAATTAACGTTACCTAATGGTTATGTTGTTCAGCCAGCGATTACTTTGCCGACGGGCTATACCCAATTAAGCATTTCCGAAGATGGCATTGTCAGTGCGAATAGTGCAGGTTCGGCGACCATGTCGCAAGTCGGTCAATTACAAATCGCGACATTTACCAGCCCCGGTAGTTTATCCCCATTGGGCGATAACCTTTATCAAGAAACAACTTCGAGTGGCACAGCAACACTCGGCACCCCTGCGGCAAATGGATATGGCAAATTAACACAAGGACAATTGGAAGGATCCAATGTGAATGTAGTGGAAGAAATGGTGAATATGATTGAGGCGCAACGCGGCTTTGAAATTACCTCTAAGGCAGTGACGACCGTCGATAATATGATGGATACGCTGACGCGGGCAACTTAATATGTTAAATTTTATATATAAATTATTAAGCATAATGATGACATTATTATTGGTGGGTTGCGCCAATACCTTGGATCAGTATGGTGTATATAACCATACGGTGTATCCAGCTGTCTATCCGGTTGATCATCCCGCGCCAGTTTCACCTGATGGTGCAATTTATCAGGCGGGTTATGATCGTATGTTGTTTGCCGATCATGTCGCGCGCAATGTGGGCGATATTTTAACGGTACGTTTGGAAGAACAAACCAAAGGCATGAAACAAACGAATATGAAAAATACACGGACAACGGCAAATAATACAGACGCAGGGAGTTCTAAAAAACCGGTGTTATTTGGGGGTAATCTCAATGCAACTATTTTTGATACCGGTACCAATTTATCCTTTGATGGCAAAGGTGATACCGGTGAATCCAATCAATTACAGGGAACTGTCTCGGTTTCTGTAACGCGTGTTTTATCGAATGACAATATGGTGGTACAAGGTGAGTCGTGGGTAACCATCAATGAAGGGCGCGAATATATTCGTTTAACCGGTATTGTGCGACCCGAAGATATTGATGCGCAAAATTCTGTTTCATCACAACGTATTGCTGAAGCACGTATTAGTTACAGTGGTAATGGTCAGGTGGCGGATGTATCGCGAGAAGGCGTGTTGACGCAATTGATTTATAAATTTTTTCCTTATTAATATCCGGCATTTAAAACGCATTTTTAACGAAGCGTTATCAAAAAAGACGGATCCTTGGCATGTCGGTAATATTTATCTTTTTGTACCGATATAAAATAAAGCAGGAGGGTGTATGGGTGCAGGTATAGAGCAAATTGGCATTAACAGTCTTAAAGCGTTCGAGGCGGCGTTGACTGTGACCAGTCAAAATATGGCCAATGCCGATACGCCTTATTATAGTCGACGTTTGATTGATTTATCCGAAACACCCGCCTTTGGTGGTGTAGCCATTACCGATATCCGGCGTGTGGTGAGTGAAACGGCGAATGCTGTCGCGCGTACGGCAAATACAAATTGCGCAACGTTTGATACGCTTAGCTCGCAGTTAACACAACTGGAACCGTATTTTGATGATCCCAGTAATAGCATTGGCGCATTGATCACAGCGGCGCAAAGTACGCTACATACATTAGATACAGATACTAAAAATAATCGCGGTGAATATATGAATGCACTCACCTCGCTTGCGACACAATTTCAAGCAATGGGCGGACATCTCGACACTGAAAAAAAGAATGTCAATACATCTATAACAGAAGATGTCCAGCAAGCAAATAGTTTGATTAATGGATTAACCACCATTAATAAAGAAATTTCACAGGCAGCCCCTGGGGCCGATTTATCGACACTGCTCGATCAGCGTCAGGGATTGTTACATGATTTATCGGGCATGGTGAATTTCAGTACGTCAATTGATAAAAATAATGTTTTGCAGGTGACTTTGCCGAACGGCACCACGCTAGTGAATGGTAATGAGAGCACACATTTGGCAACGATGGCTGATCCCGCAGATGGGGTGAGTCTCACCTTGGGAGTTCAATTACCCAGCGGCATATCATCGTTGGCAGGTATTGCGACATCGGGAAAAATAGTCGGCTTAATGCAATATCGCGACAATACGTTAAAACCAGCAGAACGTGCGTTAGGACGCTTAGCATTGACATTTTCGAATGTATTTAATCAGCAAAATAAATTGGGGATGGATGGTAATGGTAAGTTAGGCGGTGATATTTTTAATGATATCAATGGCGCAAATCTAAATGCCGGCCGTGTCACGGGCTATACCACCAATACCGGCAGCAGCAGTATGTCTGTTAATATTGATGATCCCAGTAAATTGACAACGAGTGATTATCGTATGTTAATCGGGCCAAATAATACTTATACCTTAACAAGGATTTCGGATAATAGTGTGGTGAGCAATGGTACCTTAGGCAGCAGCTTTCCACAGACAATTAGTGCCGATGGTTTTAGCTTGAATATTGCCAGTGGCACCTTTACCCAAGGCAATCAATATACGATTTCGCCTTCGGCAGGCGGCATTAATAATATGGGGCTGGCAATTAGCAGTGGCGATGGTTTGGCATTAGCGTGGCCTATTACTGCAGCCAGTACCAGTGGCAATAAAGGTAAAGGTGAAATTCATGTTGATAGTGTCACAGATACCACTAATTCGTCATTCTCACAAGCCGGTCAATTGAATCCACCGATTAAAATTGTTTTTGATAGTACGAATGCAAATCAATATAGCATTGTTAACGCGACAACGGGTGCCGCTATTGAGGGGCCGTTGACATACAATCCCAATGAAAATAATAGTATTTTTCCAACACCTGCTGGTTATGATCCGGGCTATCGCATTTCGTTGTCAGGAGATATCAGTAAGGGCGATGCATTTTCTATTGGCTGGAATACCAAGCCAAAAGAGGATAATGGTAATGGTTTAGCCATGGAAAAATTATATCAGCAAGGGATTATGGATAATGGTCAGTCGACATTTAATCAAGATTATAATGCGACTTCAGGCATGGTTTCGACAAATACCAATGCGGCAAATACACAATATAGCATTACTAAAAAAGAATTAGATAATGCTAATTCACAACGTGATCAAATCTCAGGGGTGAGCTATGAAGATGAAGTCGCCAATATGGCGATGTATCAGCAAGCCTATCAAGCGAGCGCACAAATTGTGACAGTGGCAAAAACGGTGATGGATACCGTCATTAAAATGTTTGGTTGAGGAGGAGGTGAGTGATGCGTATTCCAAGTTATAATCAATTTCTAACTGAAATGGAAACAATGTCATCTGAATATACTAAACTAGGGGAGTTACAGAATCAGGTTTCTTCAGGCAAAAAAATTCAGCATGCATCTGAAGATCCCGTTTTGGGTGCGCAGATTTTATCACAAACAAATTATCTCAATCAGCTGGATGGATATAGTGATAATCAAGCGTTGGCACAAAAGCGTGCGAGTTTATTTATGACGTCAATGACAACAGCCAATGATACGGCTAACCAAGTGCAGACGCTGATCAAGCAAGCAGAAAATGGCACAATGGGCGATAAAGATCGTCAGAATATTGTCGCGCAATTAAAAGGCTTATTGACGACCTTGCTCAGCTCAGCCAATACGCGCGATGCCAGTGGCCAATATATTTATTCAGGCAACGCGGGTGATGCCGCTGCTTACGCACAAGTGGGCAGCAGTTATCAGTATCAAGGGGGTAATGCGATGTCCATCAATCTGACAGATAATCAGCGTGCAGTATATGGGGAATCCGGCTTGGATGCTTTTGGTAATATTCCAAATGGCAATGGTACATTTAGCGTTGCGGCGGGTGGCAGTAATACCGGCACGGCGATTGCTTCACCTGGCACTGTCAGTGATCAATCCGCATATGTAGCCGATAATTACACGATCAGCTTCCAAAAAAACAATGCGGGTCAAATGACCTATACGGTTACCGGCGCGACGAGTGGCCAAGTGATTCCGGCGCAGGGCGGCACAGCGCCAGTTTATAAGTCAGGTGAAGCAATCAGCTTTAATGGCATCAGCATGCCGGTCAAGGGTGACCCCGCAGCAGGCGACACGTTCAGCGTGCAGCCCAGTACCAATGATAATGTGTTTAATATGCTGCAAAATGTCATTAATACTTTGCAACAGCCCGTTACGAATAAAACGGCTTTTCAACAAACGATGTCACAGCTCGATAGCGGTTTTGCACAAGTCGCAGATCATCTAAATCAATATATGTCTCAAGTCGGCGCCGACTCAACAACGATTAAAAATAGCGTGTCAAATGCTACGCAAAACATCGGCACGCAGGTCGTAGGCTTGGGGCAGCTGCAGGATGCCGATATGGTGCAAGTGATGTCAGCTTATTCGCAGCAAAGTATTATGTTGCAGGCGACGACGGCAAGTTATATGAAAATTCAAGACACCTTGAATCGCTTGTTGCAAATGCAGTTTGGCGGATAGCAATAAATCAGCTATGATGGGCATGAGGCTGCCAAGGAGTGTATCTCAAGATGACGAGTCAGGATAATTCAAAAGTACTGTCGACGGAAGAAATTGATGCCTTGCTGGCGGTCACGGGTGCGGGTGAAAATGGTGACTTGTCTGTATTGGTGATGCCGACTGCGAAAGATGGCGCGACGGATGTTAATGTGAGTGCCAATGAATTAAAAAATGTCACAGAAATCACCATGTCTGAAACGGATAATGCTTTTTCTTCTTTTTTAGGAAAAAAAATTATTGTTAAGTCCCGTAGTTCACAAACAGATACGGCTGGCGCCTTCTTGACGGAGCATGCCAATAATACGTATGGTATGTTTATGTTAACTTTTTCCAATAAACAATATTATTGTCTTATTGGGCTTAGCCTGCCATTGCTGCATCAATCTTGCAATTTGCTGTTTGGAGGACGTATTAGTGAAAATGATAAAGTCATAACAACACCTGGCAAAATAGGATTGTGTCTTGCGGATGAATTAGCCACGCTGGTGGTCGCTTCTGTCTGTAAAGCCTTTTGTGAATATGAAAAAGTCACATTTACAAAAATAAAAACAGTCCCGCAGGCGAATTTGGTGGCCAAGCCTGATTTTGATGTCAAGATGCTGGGGTTGAACTTTTCTTTATATTTTAATGAAATCGAAACCACCTTCAGTGTATTACTGGAAATGAGTTTCTTACATGAAATTATTCCTGAAAAAGCATTGCGGCAAATGGGTGTTAAAGTGCCATGGCGCGATATCATTGGCATGCAATTGGCAGAATCTGATGTGGCTGTCAATGTCGTATTGCCTAAGGCGCATATCCGCGCATCTGAGTTGATGGTATTAAAAGAGGGCGACATCATCCCAATTGGTGACCCCACTTTGGTCGATGTGGCCGTTAATAACCAGGTATTGTTTCATGGTACAGCCGGTCAGCACAATGAAAAACTCGCAGTGCAGATTGTTAGTCATGCAACGGAAAGGAGTTCCTGATGAGCGATACGGAAAATGTAACTGTTAATGATGCCGCTCAACCGGCAGCCATCCCGCCCACAGAACCTGCGGCGCAAACGGGTAAGGCAGGTGTCGCATTTGATTTGAATCGGTTGGGATTGCTGCAAGATGTTATGATCCCTATCACCATTGAAGTGGGTCGCACGCAAATGAAAGTGCGTGATTTATTGGCGTTAGATAAAGGTTCCATGATTGAGCTTAATAAAGCGGCGGGCGAGCCGGTGGATATTTATGTGAACGGCAAATTAATTTCTGTTGGTAATATTGTGACTGCTAATGGTAAATATTGTGTTCGCTTGATTGCGATTCCTGATAATCATCAGCCATGGAGTTCAACCGATGCCAGCAAGTGAATATCTGAGTGTATTATTTAATTTGTTGCTTGTGCTAAGCTTGTTGGGCGGTATGTTTTGGCTGTTACGCCGCTTAAAAAGATTGCGTCAGCCTAAGCTGGTCAGTATTGAATTGCAACATGTCAGTCATTTAGGCAATCGCGAAAAATTAATATTGGTGCGCGTTAAGGAAAAAGATATTTTATTGGGCGTGACGCCACAACAAATTACCGCATTGCATGTATTTGATAGTGCAGCTGAGCAAGAAATCAATGAAGCTGTTATCCCTTTTAGCATGCTGGGTGAGCGGGAGAAGGCATGACGCGAAAACTTTGGTTGCTTTGTCTGCTCGTCATAGTGTTATTATTGCAATCTTCGTCTGTTATAGCCGCCCCTGCGGCAATGGATGCGACGAATAGCCAGTCTATTCCTTTTTTGGTAGCGCAACATGGCAGTGCGGGCACGTCATGGAATTTAAGCTTGCGTATTTTAGCTGTCATGACTTTGTTGACAGTCTTGCCGGCTTTACTGGTTACCTTATCCGCATTTACCCGTATTATTATTGTGCTTGCTATTGTGCGTCAAGCAATCGGTATTCCCAATGTGCCGGGCAATCAAGTATTAATTGGTCTTGCGTTGATTATGACTTTATATGTCATGACGCCGGTGTTAGAAAAAATGAATACCACGGCATTGCAGCCTTGGCTTGCTAAACAAGTAACAGATCAAGTTGCATTGGAAAAATCAATCAATTTGTTGCGCACGTTTATGCTGAAGCAAACCCGTAAACAGGATTTGGCAATGTTTGTCAACTTGGCGCATGCACGGCCAGATGCTAATGGTCAGTATTCTATGTTAGTGCTCATGCCTTCTTATATCACCAGCGAATTAAAAACAGCTTTTGAAATTGGATTTTTAATATTTTTGCCTTTCTTGATTATTGACATTGTCATTGCCAGTATTTTGATGTCTATGGGTATGATGATGTTGTCGCCTATGGTGATTTCACTGCCATTTAAAATTTTATTTTTTGTATTGGTGAGTGGCTGGGATCTGATTGTGACGAGTTTAATTAGTAGTTTTCGAATGTAAAATGTAAAGGAATATTTGCGATGAGTGTAAAAATGCAAGTCACACTACGTCAGCAACAACGCCTTGCGATGACGCAGCAATTGCGTCAAGCAATTACATTGCTACAATATTCAACCTTAGAATTACAACAATTAGTTCGCCAGCAAATGGAGCTTAATCCTTTTTTAGAAGAGGATGAAGTTACACTAAATGAATCTTTGACGTTTATCGAGCCTACGCAATTGACTGCGGCTATTGCTGATAAGCAGCACGCTCTTGGACGCGACGAAGGGATGGAGAATTATGCAAAACCTGTGACATTACATGAACATTTGCGCGGCCAAACATTACTTTGTCAATTTGATGAAATACATCAAGCTGTTGCGGAATATGTGGTTGATGCCATTAATGAGCAAGGATTTTTATTGCAAACAGCAGAAGAAATTCAACTCGGTTTAGCGCCTGATATTCATGTTTCTGTTGCCGCTATACAAGGGGTGATCGCGACGATACGTGGCTTTGATCCGATTGGCGTCGCGGCGCATGATGTGCGTGAATGTTTGCTGTTGCAATTGCTTTATGCTGAATCAAAATGGGGCGCGACGCCAGCTGAAAAAAAAGTGTTGCAAATGGCGCAGCGGATAGTCGAAGCGCATTTGGATGACAGCGATATTTTGCATCCTAAAAAAATGGCCGTTAAGCTTAAAGTTTCAGAAGCCCGTTATCTTGCCGGATTTTCGTTGATTCGCACCCTAAATCGTGCACCCGGTGATCGTTTCACCGATCCACTTTCGCATGGCATGACGCCGGAGCTTTATGTGAAAAAAATTGCGGGTGTATGGCGCGTATTTTTAGCGAATAATGCGTCATCACGTGTAAAAGTAAATAAACAGTATCAGGAAATGGTTAAGCAACAACGTGCATGTCATGCGAATGAAGCCTTGCATGCGAGTATGGAAGAAGCGCGGGCATTTGTCAGTGGCCTGATGCGTCGGAATGAGACTTTGTTAGCAGTTGCAACGGCGATTGTGATGGCGCAAAAAGCGTTTTTTGACAGCGGCGCGCATGGCATGAAACCGATGAATATGTCAGAAATTGCAGCAGAATTGAATATTCACGAATCGACAGTTTCGCGCGTAACGACGGGCAAGTATATTGCCACGCCGGCGGGGGTGTTTGAGCTAAAATATTTTTTTCCGAGTCGATTATCCGGTGGTTTAGGAGAGACATCATCAGCCATTGCGGCGCGCACTTTGATTCGTTCAATTACAGCTAAAGAAACAGCGGCGTGTGTGTATAGCGATGGGCAAATCGCTTCTTTATTAAAGGCGCAAGGCATACATTTATCACGTCGCACAGTGGCAAAATATCGCGACAACATGCGTATCGCATCGGCAAATTTGCGTCGCTTGCGTTTGGGCGGGGTGATTAATAAATAAGGAACGTGCACGAAATAACTTAGGCATATGGCATACAGTTGCGTGATGGCTATGATATAATCTCGCCCCAGCAGTCTGTCACAAAAAAACAACAGGGGAGGGGAGTATGCAAGCAAGCAAGACTAAATCCGGGCTAGGCGTTATTGCATTGGTATTGCTTATCACCGGTGCGATCGATAGCATCCGTAACTTGCCGGCGACCGCCTTATTTGGCCCGGCGCTGATCTTCTTTTTCCTTTTTTCTGCCGTGGTATTTCTCATTCCCGTGGCGTTGGTTTCCGCGCGCTTATCGTCAGCCTGCCCTAAACGCGGCGGCATTTATCAATGGGTTCACTGGGGCTTGGGAAGTAAGTGGGCTTTTTTAGCGGTTTGGTTGCAATGGATTAATACCATTGTCTGGTTCCCGACGATCTTATCCTTTATTGCTGCCACAGCGGCTTGGCTTATTGATCCGCAATTAGCAAATAATCGCAATTTTTTGATAGGCATTATCTTGTCCCTGTTTTGGATAATGACCTTGATTAATTTACGGGGTGTGCATACTTCAGCGCGTTTTGCTAATTTTTGCTCGATACTGGGTATGATACTCCCGATGGGGCTTATCATGGGTCTGGCTGTGTTGTGGATTATCAGTGGCCAGCCATTACAAGTGCATTTTACGGTGCATAATATGTTGCCAAGCTTGTCAAATAGCGATAATTGGATTGCGCTGACAGCTATTATGACGGCTTTTCTAGGTATGGAATTAGCTACGGTGCATGTGCGGGAAGTGCGTGATCCACAACAAGCGTTTCCTAAAGCGCTGTTTTTTTCGGTGATTTTGATACTTGCAACCATGATTTTGGGGTCATTAGCGATTGCGCTCGTGTTGCCGCATGACCAAATTAGTTTAGTGGGTGGTGTGATGCAAGCATTCAGTCATTTTCTCGCTGTGTGGCATTTGACCGCGTTCACGCCCGTGCTTGCCATCATGTTATTGATTGGTAGTATTGGCGGTATGACCAGCTGGATTATTTCACCGGTACGTGGGTTGTTGCAGGCAGCAGAAGAAGGGTATTTGCCGCGTTTTTTCAGTGCACCCAATCGCCATCATGTGCCAGCCCGTTTGTTATTGCTGCAAGCGTGTCTAGTGACATTAGTGTGCCTTGCGTTTTTATTGATGCCCAGCGTGAATGGGTCGTATTGGTTGCTGACTGACTTGAGCACGCAACTCTACATTTTAATGTATGTATTGATGTTTGCTGCGGGTTTGCGGCTTGATAAAACACTGACCAGTATACCGAATAGCCTGACATTTCCATTTGGCCGGGCGGGCGCTTGGTTGATTGGTCTATTAGGTTTGCTAGGATGTGGTATTACGTTAGGCGTTGGCTTTATTCCACCCGCGGGGCTGAATGTGGGTGGCGCATTGCATTATGAAATCATGTTTTGTGGTGGCATGTTGGTGATGCTTGCGCCAGTATTATTATTTTATTTACGGCATGCGTGTCAGCAACGGAAGGGTGCCATGGGTGGAGAGCGGGTATGAATTTGTCTTGCAGCCGTCCAAAAGTATTGGGCTTATTTTCTTTAGTCATGATTAACGTCATTGCGGTGGATAGCTTGCGCGCATTGCCGATTAGTGCGGAATATGGTTTTTCCATCGTCTTTTTTTATTTGTTTGGCGGGTTATTTTTTTTATTACCCGTGGCGCTTATTGCGGCAGAATTAGCAACGGGTTGGCCGCGTCCCGGGGGTATTTATGTCTGGGTCAGTGAAGCATTTGGCAAACGTTGGGGATTTTTGACCATTTGGTTGCAGTGGTTATATAACATTTTTTGGTATCCGACCATTATGGCATTTGTTGCCGGCACGTTGGCGTGGTTGATTGATCCGCAGCTTGCGCAAGTAAAACTTTATATGTGGTCATTGGCCATGTTAATCTTTTGGGCGGCGACGGCATTTAATTGGTTTGGCATGCGTTTATCGGCGTGGATTAGCATGGCCTCAAGTTTGTTCGGCACACTATTTCCCATGTTTTTTATTATCATCTTGGCGATTAGCTGGTGCTTGTCAGGCCGACCGGTGCAAGTTACCTTTAACTGGCAACATTTTTGGCCGAATTTCACGCATCTCAATAGTCTCAGTTTGACCAGTATGGTGTTGTTCAGTTTAATTGGTCTTGAAATGTCGGCGGTGCATGCGGGCGATGTTAAAAATCCGCAACGGGATTATCCGCGTGCCTTGTTTATTTCGGCAATATTGATTTTAAGCACGTTGATTTTGGGATCGCTGGCAATTGCCATGGTGATTCCGCAGCATGATATTCAATTTGCCACGGGTTTAATGGATGGTTTTGCTGTATTTTTCAAGGCATTTCATTTGGATGGTTTGACGCCAGTGATCGCAATTTTAATTGTATTGGGATGCTTGGGCGCGGTGACGGCATGGATTATTGGGCCGACCAGTGGCGTACGCGTGGCCGCGACAGATGGCAGTGCGCCGGCATTTTTCCGTACACAAAATCGGCATGGTGCGCCAGTGAATGTGTTATGGGTGCAAGGCATATTGTTTAGCTTATTGACGGCGTTATTTATATTTATGCCAAGCGTCAATAGCGCTTTTGTTTTATTGTCAGCGATTACGGCGCAATTGGCATTGTTAGTCTATTTATTGATTTTTGCAGCTTTTGTTCGCTTACGTTATGTGCAGCCGCATGTCGTGCGCAAATACCGTGTGCCAGGCGGTAAGGGTGTGGCGTGGGCGTTGGCCGGTGTAGGTACGCTAACGTGTTTATTAGTTTTTTGTTTGGGATTTTTGCCGCCCGATCAAATTCCCGTGGGTAATGTGCGGATATATGAAACATTATTAGTGTGTGGGACTGTGTTGGCGTGTTTACCCCCTTTCTTTATGCGCGTGACAAATCAGAATACGGCAGTTACACGGGCGGCAGAAAGTAAGTTTATTTAGGGCACGGTAATTGTATCTATTAAAAAAGATAGGGTAGAAAGCGTGAAGTACGCGGCACACTGCATTGACAAGCGTCAGAGGGGGAGAATAGCGCTCTCCCCCTCTGACAACTCCCCCATCGCTATCCGTTACCCTATTTTATGTAGGAGATACCAGTAATTATTTAGTAGGAGACAGTAATTGACTTCAAGTTTGTTTAAGAGACAGTAATTGACTTCGTGTATGCCTGACATAAGCCTTGCAATACAAGATCAGGCAGTACGACGTCAAAAATATTTTTATCGCGATATAAATTACAAAATCCACCTGTGCCAATGACAATAGCCGCTTCTTTACCGAAGCATTCCTGACGGATATTGGGAATCAATTTTTGTAATGCGCCAAGATGGCCATAATACAAACCTGCTTGAATGCTTTCGCGTGTATTGCGGCCTAAATAAGTGTCGGGAATACTGATGTCGACTTCACCTAGCTTGGCAGCGCCGCTGCCTAATGATTCCATGGCAAGCCGTAAGCCAGGGAGAATGGTTACCCCTAAATAATGCTTGCTGTGTGCGATGGCGCTCAAAGTTGTTGCGGTACCCATGTCGATGACAATAATGTTTTTGTCGGGAAAGGCGTGGCAAGCGCCAATTGCGCCGGCAATGAGATCTGCGCCGACTTCATTGGGATTTTTAGTGTTAACCTGCAACCCTGTTTTAACACCAACACGTAATTCAAAATAACTTGCTTTAAAATACAATGAGAATGCATGGCGCAGCGTAAAATCCCAGCTCGGCACGACAGAGCACACCGCGATTGCTTTAATGGCATCAACAGCGATATGGTTTGCGTGCAAGACATTCAATAAAAAAATACCAAATTGATCAGCGGTGCCTAGCATATGTGTGGCATAACGAAAGCGTGCGACAGGTGCTGTTTCGTGGGCGGTGTTTTCATCGGCATAGACGCCGCCTAAAATATGTGTATTGCCAACATCAAGACAGAGTAACATGTGATTTTCCTTAATTATCGTTTGGGTATGAAACCAACGTTTCATCTAAAGTTCCATGTTCAAACGCTTGAATATTTTTTAAAGTGGTTACGGCGATGTTTGTCAACGCTTCTCGTGTAAAAAAGGCTTGATGCGCCGTAATGATGACATTAGGAAATGTGAGCAGCCGTGCAAATACATCGTCTTGAATAATGGCATCAGAAAGATCTTGGGAAAATAAGTTTTCTTCTTCCTCATAAACATCCATCCCTAAGGAGCCAATGGTTTTATTTTTTAGCGCTTGAATAATCGCTTTAGTATCTATTAAAGCACCTCTGCCAGTGTTAATCAGTATAACACCCGGTTTCATGCGAGTCAGTGTCTGCGCATTAATCATATGCTTTGATTCATTATTCAATGGACAATGCAGGCTAATAATATCAGCTTGTTGGTAAAGTGCATCAAGCGTTACATAGTTAACGCCAATTTTTAAACAGGCTTCACTGGGGTAAGGATCAAAGGCCAGTAAATTACAACCAAAACCTTGCATGATTTGGGCAAAAACAGTGCCAATTTTTCCTGTACCAATAATGCCAATTGTTTTGCCGTGTAAATCAAAACCTAATAAATGGGTCAAAAGAAAATTTTGTTCTCTTACCAAATTATAAGCGCGATGAATTTTTCGATTTAATGCTAGCATCAAGCCAACAGCAAATTCAGCCACTGCATAAGGCGAATAAGCGGGTACACGGGCAATTGTTAACCCTAAATTTTTAGCAGCGTGGAGATCGACGTGATTAAAGCCCGCTGATCGTAACGCAATAAAGCGAGTGCCATTTTTTGCCAATATGTTGAGCACAGCAGCCGAAAGCGTATCGTTAACAAAACAGCTCACGATCGGAAACGCTGCTGCTAATAAAGCAGTTTGCTCATTGAGGGCGGCTTCAAAAAATATCAGCGCATATTGATTTGACTGATTGGCCGCCATTAAAAATGGCTTTTCAAAAGCTTTGGCACTAAATATAGCAACTTTCATCGTTATCCTTCTCCACTCAGCGCTTAATGTGTTGCATCAGACAGTGGATTTAAGCCATGCCCTATTTTTCTATTTTTCTATTTTTCTATTTTTCTATTTTTGTGTT